>CAMFLD010000301.1 GCA_945957245.1 uncultured Flavobacterium sp.
GTCAATAATTGGTCATACGTTTTAATCGCCAAATCTGTTTTATTTTCATTCACATAAGTATTCCCTAATTCAAACAAAGCATCATCACGGTATTGCGAAGTCTTGAATTTGGCCAGAAAAGCGTTGAAGTCATCAATTTTCTTATCATTTTTACCCACAAATCCGTAGCTCAATGCTTTTTGGAAAGCAGCATAATCGGCATCAATCCCTTTCATGTCAATAGCTTTGTTGTAGGCATCCATTGCAGGCCAGTATTTCGAAGTCACAAAACGGCTGTCTCCTAATCTTAGATAAGCATCATTCAAGCGCACACGGTCGTCTTTTGGACCATCAATGTATTTTTGGAAATACGTAGCCGCCTGATCGTATTCTTTTTGCTTGAAATAAGCATAAGCAATATTGTAATTAATGTTTTTGTATTCAGGACATCCTTTCGCTTCTGCTGATGCTTCAAATTGTTTAAAGCTGTTAGCTGCTTCATTGAAACTGTCTAAAGTGTATTCCGTTTCTCCTTTCCAGAAGGTAGCACGGGTGGTGATTTTTTCATTTTTGGGAGTAGCTACAGATTTTCTGAACATACTTAAAGCTTCCTGATAATTTCCATCTGTAAAAAGCTCGATTCCTCTGTAAAACAATACTTTTTGATAAGCTGCTTTGTTTTCCGGCGCATTGTTTTTCTCTAATAAAGATAATGCTGCTTTGTAGTTTTTAGAAGTGATATAAGAATTAATCAACAGGTTTTCAATCTCATTTTTGGCTGGTGAATTGGGATATTTATCCAAAAATGAAGTCAATACATCAGGAACGCTTTGATAAGAGTTTCCTATATCGTAACTCAATTTGGCATAATTCAGATTAGCATCTTCCTGGATCTTTTTATCGAAATCCATTTCCGAAGCGCTTTTAAAAGCATTTAATGCCTGTTGTTTTTTATCGGTCTTGAAATAGCATTCTCCTAAATGATAGTAAGCATTCTGAGCTACAGAATCTTTACCGTCAATAATTTTATTGAATTGGGAAATAGCATTTTCATAATCTTTCTGCTGGTAATAAGTATATCCGAGTTGATAGAAATCGGTGTTGTTCCATTTTCCTTTTTTGCCTTTGTATTCTTTTAGATAAGGTAATGCTTTATCATATTGTTTCAAGTTGAAATAACTTTCTCCAATGATTTTGTTCAGTTCTGATTTTTCCATAGCATTCGAATTGGGCATTGCGGCAAGCCCGGCATCAATTGCTTTTTGGAAATCTCCAGATTTGAAAGCCATATCGGCCTTGAAATAGGATAATTTTTCTTTGTACTTATCTTCGGTTTCAACCTGCTGAAAATATTTGTTGGCTTCCTGATAATTATTCCCTTCATATTGCATAAAGCCAAGATAATATTTGGCCTGGGTACCATATTCTTTGGAGTTTTCTGACTTACTCAGATAAGCCTGAGCCTGTTTTTTATCTCCAGCGGTAAAGTAGGCATATCCTTTTTGGAATGTAAATTTTTCCTGTTGCTCATAGGACAAGGAATTTTCGTCAACTTTTTCAAAATATTCCAATGCCTGAGGGAATTTTCCCTGATCAAAATAGTATCCGGCTACTTCTATATAAGCCTGATTTTGTTTAGAACTGGTTGGATAATCCTTGATAAACTTTTCAATGAGCTCATCAGCATTACTCTGATTGAGGTGGATAGCACAAATTCCGATATAGTAAGCACAATCGGCCTGAACATCCTGTGAATTATCATTTTGTTTGACCTTTTCAAAAAGGATTTGAGCTGATTGGTACTGCTTGTCTTTGAATAATTTAACAGCATTGTCAAACTCAGAAAGAGGGTTAGTGTAAATGGCGGATTGTTGTCCTGAAACTTGGGGGATTCCAGCCATAAAAAACACAAAAAATAACATTAAAACGTTGCGCATGATTTTTATTTTAATTTATCCAAAAATATTACTCTATTACCTATAACGTAAAAAAAGGCTGATTTATTATAAACATTCTTGTAAACAATTTGGGGCATTTGAGAATTATCAACCGTTTTTCCAAAAACCATACCGCTTATTTTTTGGTAAAACTTGAGGTTCACCAATCTTTCATTCTTCCTAAAAAATATTTTGAATACAATTCTTAACTCACTACTTTTACCCAATAAAGAAATTATCATGGCAGAAACTGTTTTATCCCTAAAAAACGTAACTATTTACCAGGAAAATAGAGTGATTCTATCTCAAATAAACCTTGATGTTAAAGAAGGTGAGTTTATATATATCATTGGTAAAACCGGTACCGGAAAAAGTAGTTTCATGAAAACCCTTTATGGTGACCTACAGCTAACGGTAGGCGAAGGCAGTATTGTAGGTTATGATTTGGCTAAACTTAAAGAAGATGAAATTCCATTCCTAAGAAGGAAACTGGGAATCGTTTTTCAGGATTTCCAACTCCTGCCAGACCGAAATGTCAACGAAAACATGCTATTTGTACTAAAAGCCACAGGCTGGACAGATAAAACCCAAATGCAGGTTAAAATTGACGATGTACTGCAACGTGTTGGAATGATTGGTATGACCAATAAAATGCCGCACCAATTATCAGGAGGTGAGCAACAGAGAGTTGCCATTGCCAGAGCGTTATTGAATGACCCGGAATTAATCCTTGCCGATGAACCAACCGGAAATCTTGATCCTCAAACCAGTGCCGAAATTTTAGGTGTACTGAAAAAAATCAATGATAATGGAAAAACTGTAATTATGGCAACCCACGACTATGCTGTAATTATGAAGTTCCCTGCCAAAACACTGAAATGCGAGGACAACACTATTTTTGAAGTAGTTCAGAAAACGGTTTAAACTGTTTTAAAAGAAAGACAGCCAAAAGCAAAAACATAAACGGAAAAGTAACCAGATGGAAGCGGTCGCCCTGTCCGCACGAAATTCCTGAAGTTGCAATTATATAAAGGATAAAGAAGCTGATAAAAGTAAGCGGATTTGGATTTCTATAAGTTTTCAGCAGAAAGAAAACCGATAGCAAAATGGCAAACAAAGTATAGAATCGGTTTTGCCATTTACTCAAATCAAAAAACAGGTGTTTCCAAAAAGCAAAATTACTCCGTCTGTGTTTGTTTTTAACCTCATCAAGGCAGCTATTGGCACTAACGGTATTTTCCCTGATATCCAAAAAGTAAGCTTTGATTAAGTTTGCCGTATTATTTTTCAGTTGGTATTTTAAATCTTCTTCGGCTACTCTTTTTTGGTCTCTGGGCTCAAGGCCGAACTGATAATCTGCTCTTGGATTGTTCATTTGGGTATATTCTTTACCATCCCTGAGACACATAGCCTTACTGCCAACATATCCGTAGTAAGTAACTCCATCAATGTAGCTAATCGTAAAATTGCCAAACTGATACTTCATCCCGACGCACTGAATCAAAATCATAAAAAGGCTTCCGTATATAAACAACATGCTTTTAGATTTGTAATTCCTGATTATTTCCCTTCCAAAATACAGTGTAATGACAATCGCCAGAAATTTGGAACCGGGTTTTATAAGCATTAAAGAAAGTAATAATGCTATCGACAAAGACAGATACTTAAATTCTTTGGTTTTATAATATTGAACCAAAAAATAGAATATCAGTAAGATAAAGAACTGGTAAATCGTTTCGGTCAACAAATGAAAAACATGGGTGGTATTGCCAACAATTAAAACAGAAAAAAGAACAAAAACCAATGCAACTTTAGGTTTGACAAAGTTTTTAAGTATTTCAAACAGCAACAGAAATGACGCAAGCCAACAAAGCAGATTGACATAAAAACTAAAACTGAAAATACTTTGGTCTGAACCTCCAAAAAGATAGGGAATTCCGGTAATGGTACTCATCAATATGGGGCGGTAAATATGTCCTTTGTGGAAAATATAAAGGTTTTTAGCGGCTTCCTGATAATTAAAGGAATCAGAATGCATCACTCCCTCCCAACACATCTGTACCAAAAAATCAAATGAAAAAATCCAAACCAGTGCTGCCAGTAAAATAAAAATTTGGTATTTATATTTAGCCCAAAAAGCCTGCTTCATTTATTGTCTTTTTTATAAACATGTGGATTTTCCTTGATTCCTTTTTTGAAGATTTTTCGCAAAGACATTCTTAGAAAGGTATCCACACGCAGGACTAAATC
>CAMFLD010000302.1 GCA_945957245.1 uncultured Flavobacterium sp.
CGGAGATGTGTATAAGAGACAGGGGTTCGTCCATGGTATTTGATTTTGCCGCTTTTAATAAACCATGCGGATTCATAAATTATGATGTTCCTAATGCAGATTTTCCAAACTGGTCTGTGAAAAAAATATATAATTATATTCATTTCAGGTCCATGCCTACAAAAGATTCCGTATTTTGGATTAATAATCCGGATGAAATTGAAACTGTAGTTGGAAAAATGATGAGCGAAGAATCATCTATTGTGGTTGATAATGCCAAAAAATGGTTTGAAAAAATAAATCAGCATCCACCTCAAATGGCTTCTGAAAGAATCTGGGACGCAATTACTAAAATTTGTAAAAAATAATGCTCAAGGAATACCTGCTTTCGGACTACAAACGCTATAATATCAATAGGATAACTATAGGGAAATTGTTTTTCGTGTTTTGTTCGCAGCCTATTCCGGGACTCAAATTCATGACAATTTTCCGTCTCACTCAGTATTACAGGAAGAAAAACAGGCTGTTGTTTTACATTTTCTTTTTGTGGTTAAGAAGGCTAAAAGTTAAATACGGTTTTGATATTTCCTACCGTACCCAAATAGGTAAAGGTTTTTATATCGGACATTTCGGGAGTATTGTTATTCATGGCGATGCTATAATTGGTGATAATTGCAATATTTCTCAGGGAATTACTATTGGAGTAAGTAATTATGGTAGAAAAATAGGAGTTCCAACCATTGGGAATAACGTCTTTCTGGGGCCAAATGCCGGAGTTTTTGGTAAAATAACCATTGGAAACAATGTTACTGTTGGAGCCAATGCTGTCATAACCGAAGATATAGCCGATGGTAAGACTGTATTGCCTGCACAAACGATTATTTTAGATAAAGATTTGTCATCCTACTATATTCATAATATTGCTGAATAGTATGAAAATAGCTTTTCTGACACCCGAATTTCCTCATCCCAAAATGGGTCCGTCCGGCGGAATAGGTACAAGTATATACAACCTTTCCAGAGGATTAACTGATTTGGGACATGAAGTTTCAGTTTTGATTTACGGGCAGAAAGAAGATTGTTTTTTTATGGAAAATTCGATTGCATTTTACCAAATCAAAAATGTAAAAATCAAAGGCTTTTCCCTTTACTTTACCCAAAAAAAAATCCAAAAACTGATTAATAAATTAGTCCGTGAGCATAAGATTGACCTTGTAGAAGCACCTGATTGGACAGGAATTACATCAAGAATCAAACCCAAATGCCCATTAGTAATCCGTTTGAATGGTACGGATACTTATTTTTGCCACTTAGATAACCGTCCGGTAAAGCCATCAAATAAGATACATGAAAAACAGGCTTTACAAAACGCAGATGGTTTACTTTCCGTAAGCCATTTTACAGCCAGTCTGACTAAGGAGTTATTTTCATTAGAACGCAATTTTACCATTATTCCTAACAGTATTGATATTGATAAATTTTCTGTTGATACTAATGAACCGAAGGACGATGCGATTCTTTATTTTGGCACCCTTATCAGGAAAAAAGGACTATTGGAACTTCCTTTGATTTTTAATGAAATCTACAAGAAGAATAAAAAGGCAAAATTAATTTTGATAGGTCGGGATTCATCGGATATTATATCAGGTAATACATCTACCTGGAACATGATGCAAAATCTCTTTGATAAAGAAGCACTACAAAATGTCGAATATTTAGGCAGTGTTCCGTACGATGAAATCAAACAGCATATTGTTTCAGCTACTGTCTGTGTTTTTCCAACATTTGCAGAAGCTTTGCCTGTTTCGTGGATAGAGGCAATGGCAATACAAAAGGCAGTAGTAGCCTCTGATATTGGCTGGGCTGAAGAGGTTGTAGAAGACTGTGTAAACGGATTTTTATCACATCCTAAAAATCATAATCTATTCGCAGACAGGGTTTTGGAATTGTTGGACAATCCCAAATTAAGAAAGCAATTTGGCGAAGAAGCCCGAAAGAAAGTTATTGAAAAATTCAGTATAGCAGTTGTGGCAAAACAAAGTGCCGACTTTTATCAGAATATAATCAGGAAACAGAATTAATGATAGTACTTTATCATAAAAATTATAGGGTTACCAAAATTGTTTCAATCGGAATAGAAAACGTTCCGGATTTTAGCAATCGTAATATTGTAGGTGTGATATTGGATTTCGCACAAAAATACAAAGATGAAATCCTGATTTGGTGTGATGAAAGAGAGAAAGATAATCTGAATCTCGAAGTTATTCCTGAATTATTCCATCACAAAAAAATGATGCTTTCCTATAGTCCTTCAGAAGAAAATTATTTAGGGAAAGAACTCGGATATTTTGAAGATTCACCATTTATTATCATAAATAAAACGGTAAAATATGCTACATGGCAGATGAGCAGCCACGTGGGAGCAATACATACATCGGTTTTGGAAGCCTGTAAAAATGATTTGAAACCAGAAAGGAATCTGGATTATTTCTTGAATTCATTTGCCCGAAGAGGAATCTCTCATGGACTTTTTTGCTATTCCGAACCTAAATTACTCATCAGTAAAAGTACGTTTGACACCCAGCCAAAAGCCAGTTTATCTCAACAATTCCGATTTGCCAAACAGCATTACAGAATTCGCTGGACTTTTCTTTTACTCCTCAATTTGTGGCTTTTCGAAAAAAGGTTGCCTTTAGGTCCCTTTATAAAATCATTCTTTTACCGAAAAAGAGAGTTAGACACCAAGCTTCTTGACAAAATTCCACTTGATTCCAACAAAAAAATTATTGAAAAAGGAACTGTTGACGTCCTGATTCCAACAATCGGCAGAAAGGAATACCTGCTGAATGTACTTAATAATCTGGCTTCTCAGACTTATTTGCCTAAAAATGTAATTATCGTTGAGCAAAATCCCGATACTGGTAGTCAATCTAACTTAGATTATATTAGGGAAAATAAATGGCCTTTTGTTATAAAGCTTCATTTTACGCACCAAACAGGAGCCTGCAATGCCAGGAATATAGGTTTGTCAATGATTGAAAGTGAGTTTGCCTTCTTTGCCGATGATGATATTGTTTTTGATAACGATTTGCTCGAAAAAGCAATGGAAGCTTTTGCTTCTACAGGAAATGAAGTTTTTCTGGTAGCTTGTCATTTGAAAACACAAAAAGTAACAAAGCAGCCGCCTAAACAGTTTACTGTTTTTGGAGCAGGTCATGCTTTTGTCAAATCAGCCTGTTTTGAAGGAGTGAAATTTAATATGGCTTATGAATTCGGATTTGGAGAAGACAATGATTTTGGGATGCAATTGCGAAATAAAGGCTTTGATATCCTGTATATTTCCACTTCCCGTATTTTACACCTCAAAGCCCCAATTGGCGGTTTTAGGACTAAGCCGACTTTACAGTGGCAAGATGATGAAATTCAGCCAAAACCTTCGCCAACACTAATGTTATTTAGGTTATTATACGATTCGAAAGAACAGATTTCAAATTATAAATCGATGATTTTTATCAAAAATCTGAATAAGAGTTTTGTATTGAATCCTTTTAAATATATTAAAGTTTTTAGGCAAAAATGGAACAGAAGTGTATATTGGGCCAATAAATTAAAGGAGCGATAAGATGAATTTTACGCTGATTGTTTGTACCTACATGCGCCCGATGCCTTTGCTGAAATTGCTGAATTCAGTGAAGATGCAAACATTATATCCCAATGAAATTCTTATTGTGGATGGTTCTTTGAATGATGAAACCAAAATCGCATTGGAACAAAATGTTTTCAGTAATCTAAAGTACTTTAAAGTTTCAGATGAAGACAGAGGCTTAACAAAGCAACGTAATTACGGTGTAGCCAGAGTATCAGCTGATACGGAAATCATATGTTTTTTAGATGATGATACGGTATTGGAAAACCAATATTTTGAAGAAATTATCAGGACTTATAAGGTTTATCCGGAGGCTTTGGGTGTGGGAGGCTACATAAATAATGAAAACAAATGGGAAAAAGTTCCTGAAAATTATAAACCTACCATTCATGAATTTGCTTACGATGGATGGAAGCAAAATGACGGAAGCCGTTTCGTAATGAGAAAACGATTTGGGTTGGACAGTAACACCAAGCCGGGCTTTCTGCCTGAGTTTTCCAATGGGAGAAGTATTAGCTTTATACCGCCA
>CAMFLD010000303.1 GCA_945957245.1 uncultured Flavobacterium sp.
GTCTACGTCCCTGCAATGATGATGATGTAAAAAATCTTATCAGAATTGTAAAAACCAGTCCGTCATTCAGTTTCTTTTCGGGTCATGCGGCCAATTCCATGGCAGCTACAATATTTACTTTTTCCGTCTTGAAAAAATATTATAAGCATTCCTACCTGCTGTTCCTTTTTCCATTGATTTTTGCCTATAGCCGCATTTATCTTGGGCTGCACTATCCTACAGATATATTGACAGGCTACTTTTTTGGAGCAGTTTACGGATTCATTTGCTATAAATTGTATTTAAAATACATTCTCAGTAAATCAGAGTAGCAGCTCTTAATTTTTTTTGCAGATTTACTTTACTCTTGTAATAGTCAAACCGTCACGGATTGGCAACAATACTGTTTCAACCCTAGGATCTTCTTTTAGTATTTTGTTGTATTCCAATAGGATTCTGGTTGAAGTATCTTTTGGATTGAGTTCCTCCAATACCTTGCCGCTCCATAAAACATTGTCAGAAAGGATAATTCCTCCCTTGTTCATCATGGGCACAATCAGGTTGAAATAATTGATATAGTTTTCCTTATCCGCATCTATGAAAACCAAATCATATTTTTTTTCAAGCCTTGGAATAATATCTAAACCGCTGCCTAAGTGTTGTATAATCTTGTCTCCCCAGGCAGATTGGTCAAAATATTTTCTTTGGAAATCGAATAATTCTTCCTCAACATCAATAGTGTCAATAGTTCCATTATCCGCAAGACCTTCGGCAAGACAGAGAGTAGCATAACCGGTATATGTCCCAACCTCCAGAATATGCTGTGGATGGATCATTTTTGAAATCATACTCAAAACCCTTCCCTGAAAATGACCACTGAGCATTCGGGGCTGAAGGATTTTCTGGTGGGTTTCACGGTTTAACTTTACCAATAATTCTGGCTCATCCTGAGAATGCCGGGTAACATAATTATCTAATTCGTCTGAAAGGAAATGCATAGCGTAAAATTGAAATTTCAAATTTACAAATTCCAAAATGAGTATGCCAACTTTATAATTACCTTTGCACCATGGAAATTGAGAAAAAGGACATCCGAAGTCTGACCAAAGAGCAATTACGCCAATTTTTTGTCGCCAACGGGGATAAAGCGTTTAGGGGCAATCAGGTATATGAATGGCTTTGGAGCAAATCAGCGCATAGTTTTGATGATATGACCAACGTATCTAAGGAAACACGCAGCATGCTCGAAAGTAATTTTGTCATTAACCACATTAAAGTTGACCAAATGCAGCGCAGTGAAGACGGTACGGTAAAGAATGCTGTACGGCTTCATGACAACCTTATTGTGGAAAGTGTTCTCATACCCACAGAAACCAGAACCACAGCTTGTGTGTCCAGTCAGGTAGGCTGCAGTCTTGACTGTAATTTCTGTGCCACAGCACGATTAAAAAGAATGCGTAACCTGGAACCCGGCGAAATTTATGATCAGGTTGTGGCTATTGACCGGGAAAGCCGTCTTTATTATGACCGACCGCTTTCGAATATTGTTTTCATGGGAATGGGAGAACCGCTGATGAATTATAATAACGTAATGAAGGCTATTGATATGATTACTTCAGATGAAGGACTCGGAATGTCACCCAAAAGGATTACTGTTTCCACTTCCGGGATTTCGAAGATGATTCGTAAAATGGCCGATGATGAAGTTAAATTTAAACTCGCAGTTTCGCTTCATTCTGCTATTGAAGAAACCCGCAATCAGATCATGCCATTTACCAAAAATTTTCCGCTGAATGAACTTCGGGAAGCATTAGAATATTGGTATAGAAAAACAAAAAGCAAGATAACCTACGAATATGTGGTCTGGAAAGGTATTAATGATGATAAAGCTTCTATAGACGCTTTGGTTAAATTTAGTAAATATGTTCCCTGCAAGGTCAATTTGATTGAATACAATCCAATAGATGACGGCGAATTCCAACAGGCATCAAACGAAGCTTTAGATAACTATATCAAAGCATTGGAACAAAACAATATAGTAGCAAAAGTGCGTAGGAGCAGAGGAAAGGATATCGATGCGGCTTGCGGGCAATTAGCCAATAAATCATAAAAAAGCCGGGTTACATTTGTTAACCCGGCTTTTCCTTTTATCAGAGAAAAATTTAATTTCCAAAAACAAATGAGGTAGCTGCGCCACCATCAACAGAAATTGTGGCTGTATTATCGCAATCTCCATTTCCGTAATCAATAACGGCTGTGTGTGAAGGACCTGTTATTGTTAAAACACCACTTACAAGTTTATATTGGCAGCTCATGTCAAATACTAACGGCGCTGTAGCCAAAACCACGTGACTGTGACTGGATCCGTTAGGTCTGGTTGTAGTTATTGATTGAAATACTTTATAAATATTGTTATTTAAGATTCCGTCGCCAAAATTCGCTACCAGTTCTCTTGTTCTTGATCCTACTCTGTGGTAAACACTTCCATTAGGGAAAGTAGCCGTCATGTTCATATCCATCACATGGATTGGGTGGTTACTGGATAAAAGCTGGCTTCCGGCAAATTTTCTTGTGATGGTTCGGTTTCCTTCAATTAGAATGCCGTTGTGAGTGAAGTTAACAAACTGATAGTTGATAGTATATCCGGTAGTGGCCAATGTTTCTGCTGTTGGTAATGGTAAAGCACCTGAAACAATAATTTGACCATTCAAAGTATTTCCGTTAAAAGAACAGTTGGCAAAAGTTACAGTTCTTGTCCAGGAAGAAGAAGTTAAGGTTGCTTCACTAACAGAAGCGCATGCCGGCAAAACCGATAGATAAGTTGCAGTACTTCTTCCGGCAGTTGATGGGTTTTCCTGTAAATAGACATCTTCCACAACGTCTGAGATATCATTGGCTGCCTTATCCATTTTGTTGGAAGCTACAGCATCAGCACTTGTTAAGGTTGTGTCTTCGCTGCTGCTGTCTTTAGAGCAGCCTGTCAATGAAAATATAGCCACAACAGCTATCATTCCGAGAAATTTTTTTGTATTCATAGTTTATATTTTTTTATGGTTCGTTTAATAAGAATCCATTTTTTAAAAAAGGTTTAATCGAATATAAAAAAATTTTTCAAACTGTAGCAATATTGTATCTTTGAAAACGATGAATACCACTTCACAAATAAAAAAACCGATTCAAAATGAAATGGAACTTTTCGAGAAAAAGTTCTATGAATCGATGACTTCAAAAGTGGCATTGCTCAATAGAATCACTTATTATATCGTCAACAGAAAAGGAAAACAAATGCGGCCAATGTTTGTTTTTCTCGTGGCTAAAATCCTTTCCGAAACCAATGAAGTAAATGAGCGTACTTACAGAGGGGCAAGTGTTATTGAATTAATTCATACCGCAACTTTAGTTCACGATGACGTAGTAGATGACAGTAACCGCAGGCGAGGTTTTTTTTCTATCAATGCGTTATGGAAAAATAAAATAGCCGTATTGGTTGGTGATTACTTATTGTCAAAAGGATTACTTCTTTCCATAGACAATGGCGACTTTGACCTGCTTCGTATTATTTCGGTAGCCGTAAGGGAAATGAGTGAAGGGGAGTTGCTTCAGATTGAAAAAGCACGCAGGCTTGACATTGTTGAAGACATTTATTATGAAATCATAAGGAAAAAAACGGCTACCTTAATTGCTTCCTGTTGCGCCCTTGGAGCCAAATCGGTTTCTGAAGATGAAACTAAGGTTGAAATGATGCGCAAGTTTGGTGAACTCATCGGAATGGCATTCCAAATTAAGGATGACCTTTTTGATTATACCGATGATGCTATAGGAAAACCAACAGGAATTGATATCAAAGAGCAAAAAATGACACTCCCATTGATTTATGCGCTTAATAATTGTTCTTCAAAAGAAAAAAACTGGTGCATCAATTCTATCAAGAACCACAACAAGGATAAAAAACGTGTCAGGGAAGTAATTCAATTTGTAAAAGATAAAAATGGTTTGGCTTATGCCGAACAAAAAATGATTGAATTTCAGCAGGAAGCACTTCAAATTCTCGAAAATTTCCCCCAATCGGAATATAAAGATGCACTTTCGTTAATGGTTAATTACGTTATCGAAAGAAAAAAATAATTTTTTTTTAAAATATTTCTATCTGTTAAGCCTTGATT
>CAMFLD010000304.1 GCA_945957245.1 uncultured Flavobacterium sp.
AATTACAAATTGTACTATGAAAAAAATACTGTTGCTTTTTTTAATGGCTGTTGCTTTTTCGGGTTGCGAAAAGGACGATATCTGTACGGATGAAACTACGCCAAGGCTGATTGTTCAGTTTTATGATATTTCCAACAATGCCAACCTGAAGAATGTCCTGAACCTGAAAGTAAAGGCAGATGATGCACCGGATTATATTGCATTCAATCCTGGTTTTGATACCAGCAATCCGCAACGTTACCTTTTTAACGGAAATAAGCTGCAGTTGCCTCTTAAACTCGACGGTACTACAACTACCTATCATTTAATCCTAAACAGTACTGATCCTGTAAATCAAAACGAAGACATTCTTCAGATTAATTATACGCCGCAAAATGTTTATGTTTCAAGAGCCTGCGGTTACAAAACGATATTTACGCTTAATAGCCCGGGCGGAGTGATCCACACGGATGCTCCTACTCCGGATTTATTCTGGATTCAGGATTTTAGCGTTTTAACTACAAACATCACCACCGAAAATGAAACACATGTCAAAGTTTACTTTTAGCATCTGCCTGCTATTGCTTTCATTTACGGGAATTGCTCAGGTTCAGACGGAAGCAAAAGACAAAAAGGAACAGGCCAAAACTACGGACAGCATTGCTCCCAAAAAAGAGCGTTACGGATTGAGAGTGGGTGTTGATTTGTTCAAACTTACCCGTTCCTTCTATGAAAAGGACTATCGTGGCATTGAATTGGTTGGAGACTACCGTTTGACAAGACGTCACTTTTTGGCAGCCGAAATTGGAAATGAAAATAAAACGGTGGATGATGACCGCCTCAATTTTACTACTAAAGGAACTTATATCAAAGTGGGTTTTGACTATAACAGCTACCAAAACTGGCTTGATATGGAGAATGTGATTTCGGTAGGATTGCGTTATGGTGTGAGTAGTTTCAGCCAAACGCTTAACAGTTATTCTATTTACAATCCGAACTCTTATTTTGGTGAGTCTCCTGAAATTATTTCCGGAGAGCAATTCAAAGGATTATCAGCGCAATGGATTGAAGTTGTTGCAGGTATGAAAACTAAAGTATTCAATAATATATTTGTGGGATTCAGCCTTAGACTGAACCGATTAGTATCTCAAAAACAACCTGCCAATTTTGAAAACCTCTACATTCCGGGATTCAACAGGACTTATAATGGTGACTTTGGTGTAGGATTCAATTACACCGTTTCTTATTTTATTCCATTATATAAATCGACTGTAAAGGCTGCTAAAAAAGCGGAAAATAAGAAGAAATAGATTTTGATTTTTTTGCAAAATCAGTATGTCTTTTACAAACTTTTTGGCAATGACATTCATTTAAAACGCTGATAAATTTTCTCTGTATTTCCGCATAAAGTCAGATTCATCATTCCATTGGCCATTAATTCACCTGCATGTCTAAAATATAAAGTATCATTTTCTTTTAAATAGGTAAGATTCCAAATCCAATAATTTGAAAGAATTATAGTGTTTGAGTTCTGCGAATAAACTTTATTCTTAAAAACAATAGCTTCAGACCATTTTAACTCCATTTTCCGGGATTTCTTTTGACGGGAATAGCAGCTGATTTCTTCTTCATTAATTATCAGGATTTCATCTGTTTCATTTTTTGAAATGTCATTCATACCCCAATTGGAGCCACTTGATTTCAAAATCCAAATTCCTTTAACACAATCAAGAAATTCATTTAATTTTAAATCAGAAGAATTAGTTCCTAAAGATTCTTCCAAATTTTGGGAAAATACTAATCCAATGTTCAGTATTAAAAAGGCGCAGTAAAATAATCTTCTACTTTTCATAGATTCCTGAATACAAATGTTCAATATACCAGGAAATATATCCTTCTGTTATTCTCTTCAAATCAAAAGCTTTGTATGTCATGGAACTTTTAGGAATTAATTGTCTTATTTTTTCATTAGCCTCAAGGTTTACACAAGCATAATTTATCAAATACTTTTTATTATAACTTTTAATAATAGGTTGTCCAATCACATTATTTACAAAAGAAAAATCATATGAGGTAATATTATTCTGTGATGTTATGGTTATTCTTGCCATATCATAATAACCGATTAGAATCATTTGATTATTGGTCAGGTTCATCGATGATACAAATTGATCGAAGTGGTTAAATTTTTGTATTGAGTCTATAATTTTGTTTCTGTGTTCACAGTCTAAAAAACCATAACATTCTAATAGATAAAACTTATCCATTTTCCTAGCTATCATTTTAATTTTGTGCTTTGAAGGTTTATCAATTTTAGAATTTAAAAAAGCCAAAGAAAAGTTCTGTTTGTTTTCATTGAGACTTTTTATGAAGTCCAATAAGATTTTAGAATTACACTTTTTATTCAGATTCGTTGTTGAAGAATCTTTGCTGAAAACAGTTGCGTTTTGTTTAGAAATATGCCTTCTTTTCTGTTGAGCAGATAATTCAAAATCACCATTATCGCATTTATTAAAAACAAATCTCTCCTCTCTTGCATAAATACCATCACGTGGAAAACACTGGGCACCATATCCATAATAGATTTCTATTTTCCTAATAGTATCTAATGTTTGCCCAAAACTGATACTTGAGCAAAAAACTATAATTAAAAATATTTTCTTCATGTTGTATTTAAAATTCACAATATACTTCTTAGTGCAAAATTTTAGTAACCACCGGCATTTTGCCAAAAAACCTGAACTTTATCTTTTTTTATTCTTGTTTTAATCCATTGCATAAATTTTTTGGAATCTGATTCACTCAATGGTTTCCCGGACTTATAGAGTAAAACCGGAATAATTTCAATAGTACCATCACCTAAAGGAAAGGAATGATTTGAAATAGAAATTCCAGACAATGCCGGAAAGAGTATTTTTGCTTCTGCAAACAACGATTCATTATCATAATTATTTTCCTTTATTTCTTTTTTCAATGATGCAATTATGGCATCTTTTTGATTTACCGATGCTTTTTCATTTTTAATCTGATCTAAAATATCCCGTTTGAGGTTTGTTGTGTCCTGCCGAATGGTTAAGGCTACCTTATCCAGATTATAATTTTTCAAACGGTTTTTGATTTCAGCTGTTTCCTTCGGGGTAAACTTTTTAGAAAGCAATGCCAACTCAATTTTACCGGGATTTGAATTGTATTGGGTCTTCTTGTAAATTATCGTATAGCCTTTGTCTGTAAATTCCGTTTGAAGAAAGGAGTTTACTTTTTGTTCAAATTTCTTTTCTTCAAAAAGTGTATATCCAAAATAAATACTGGGAACCAGGAGTATTATGATTAGTGTCGATATAATATAAGTTATCTGCTTTTCACGTGCCTTTTCATACTGAAAATGCCGGGGATAATTCAGGAATTTAACAATCAAAAAGGTAGCTACACAAATAAAAACACAGTTTATGATATATAGATAGATTGCCCCTCCAAAAAACTTAAGATTGCCAATAGCCAATCCATAACCGGCTGTACAAAGCGGTGGCATCAAAGCGGTAGCGATAGCAACACCCGGAATTGGATTGCCTTTTTCTTTGCGTGTTATAGCAATAACTCCAACCAATCCACCAAAAAAAGCAATCAATATATCATAAATATTCGGGGAGGTTCGGGCTAAGAGTTCTGACTGCGTTTCCTTAAACGGGCTCAAATAGAAATAAATTGTGGAAACAGATAAACTTACCAAGGTGGCAATCAAAAGATTTTTAAGCGATTTTTTTAAGAGTGAAAAATCATAAATTCCAAGTGAAAACCCGGCACCTATAATAGGTCCCATCAACGGGGAAATCAGCATCGCTCCAATTATTACGGCTGTTGAATTGACATTCAGCCCAATAGAAGCAATTACTATTGCACAAGCTAAAACCCAAAGATTTGCTCCCCGAAAGGAAACATTTGACTTTACATTTTCTAATACATTTTGCTTGTCATCTTCGCCTTTGGTAAGATCTATAAAATTGAGTAGTCGGTTCATTTTATTGATTTTCTCAAATATAACGAATTCTCCTAAAAAAGTAAGCCTTAATAAGGTAGTTATTTATCAAAATGTCACCTGTCGCAATATTGTTTTACCAATAGGGATAAGTTCGACATTTTC
>CAMFLD010000305.1 GCA_945957245.1 uncultured Flavobacterium sp.
AAAGTCAAGACCTAAGTCAAACTGTTTGGTGCTTTCCCATTTCAAATCTGGATTGTCAATTCTTCCAGGACTGTAACCTGGAGCCACAGCTCCACTCGTTCCAAAAGAGTAGTTTCTGTTACCATCAATAAGTCCTAAATAAGCAAATGGATTGATATTATCATTACCAACTACTCCATAACCGTATCTCAACTTAAAGTCATTCAGTATATTATTTGGTTTCCAGAAATCTTCTTTGGTAAGTACCCAACCTAGAGAAACAGATGGGAAATTTCCATATTTGTGATTTGATCCAAAATGCGAAGATCCATCTCTTCTAACAATACCTGTAAACAGGTATTTTTCTTTATATTCGTAAGTTGCACGGGCAAATAATGATGAAATCGTAGTTCCAATAACATCATAGCTGTAACCTTTTTGATTTGCCTGAGTTACCGGAGCATTAAATGTTGCCTCGGCATAATCATTCGTTTGAAGTCCAAAATGGGTAACTCCCATAGAAGAATAAAAACCTTTTCTGTAAGCTCCCTGTCCCAATAATAAAGATATCGAATGATCTTTTATTTTTTTGGAGTACATTAATGTATTTTCAATATTCCAATCAAATCCATGATTAGAAGTTCTTGAAATATTGTTCAGAACCAAGTTGTTAACTGTAGGACTCAGGTAGTATAATGGTGTGAAGCCTTCTCCGCCCCAAAAAGACAATTTGCTTCCAAATGTTGATCTAATCTTAAAATCTTTTAATGGTTTAAGTTCAGCATAAACATTACCAATGAAATCATCTGACCAG
Organism: uncultured Flavobacterium sp.; assembly: GCA_945957245.1. GTDB lineage: Bacteria > Bacteroidota > Bacteroidia > Flavobacteriales > Flavobacteriaceae > Flavobacterium. The sequence continues at coordinate 794 of CAMFLD010000305.1, forward strand.
TTATATTGTCCTAATCTGGTTTTAGCATAAGCTAAAGGGTTGGTCATTTCCTGACCTACTATTGAAGAAATACCGTAAGGGTTTCCATTTGCATCTCTTATAACATAAGGATTGCTATACGCAGTTCCATTAGCCAAAACAGGATCAGTTTCAACCAAAGGAGTAAGCGGATCTAAATTGATTGCAGAACTCAATGGTCCTCCATATTCACTATTAGTATTTCCAATTCCTAAAGTTTTTTGATGAGCGTATGAAGCATTTTGCCCAATGGTAAGCCAGTCTTTAACTTTATGATTACTGTTGATACGTATAGTTTTCTTTTCATATTGAGAAATTTCAGGTAAAACTATCCCCTCCTGCCTTTGTGTACCAAAAGACAAATAAAAATTGGATTTTTCATTACCTCCACTAACACTTAATTCGTGGGAATACCTTTGAGCATTATTATTGAAAATAGCTTTTTGCCAGTCGGTGCCTTTCCCCAGAACACTCAAATCCTGATATGGAATACCCGATGGTTGACCTCCACCATTTACATAACGCTCATTCATTAAAGCTCCATATTGTGTTGCATTCAACAGGTTTAAAGTTTTTTCAGGTGCAGAAGTTCCGGTAAAACCATTATAATTAACAATCATTTTACCATCTTTTCCTTTTTTAGTCGTAATTAAAATTACTCCTGATGCAGCTCTTGTTCCGTATATTGCAGCTGAAGCGGCATCTTTTAATACTTCAATAGATTCAATATCGGATTGATTTATAGCACCAAGGGCTCCTTCATCAACGACAACACCATCCATTACATACAATACAGGTTGGGAATTTAAAGAGGTTAATCCCCTAATCCGAACGGTTGATCTGGATCCGGGTTGTCCGGCATTAGCTGCAATGGTAACACCTGCTGTTCTTCCCTGTAAAGCAGTCTCCAAACTTCCATTTGGAACTTTTTCAAGATCTTTTGCAGTTACTTTTGAAATGGCTCCTGTAGTAACACTTTTCTTTTGGGTACCATATCCAACGTTAACGACAACTTCTTCCAGTTTGTTACTCTCTTCGACAAGTTCAATTTTCATAACTCCATCTGTGGCAGTAACTTCTTTTGTAGTATAACCAATATAGGATACTACCAAATTTGTTGCACCAGCCGGAAGTTCTAAAGTAAATTTCCCATCAAAGTCTGTCGAGGTTGACACGGAAGATCCTTTAACTTGTACGTTAGCACCCGGCAATGGCATACGACCATCTGTTACAACACCTGTAACTTTCTTTTGTGCTTGTGCTGATACAATAAAGATAAAAAACATAGAAAATAGGAAAATTTTATTCCTAATCCTTTCAGAAAATAGCTTTACATTCATAAGCGTTTAATATTATTTGGTTTAGATTAAATTTTGGCACAAATAATTATGCCTTGTTAAGATGTTGTTAAATTATTTATTTAAAAAATACAGATTAGATTATTAACCACAACAAAAAATATACATAATGAAATTTTACACCAAATTAAATAGGAATATGACAAAATCACTGATTAAGCGGGTAAAACAAAAAAGGGAACTATACAAAAAATAGCTCCCAAATTGATAAAAAGTGATTTACGAAAAGGTTGTTGTTAAGGTGATGTTGTGGTGTTTTAGGTTAAACTTGTATAGTTATATGCTTAAAATATAGTTAACCAGACCATCATCATGCATTAAATTCAGTTTTTTACGCAAACGATATCGTTTTATTTCGACACTTCGAATAGATATATTAAGCATTGGCGCAATCTCTTTGGAAGTCAGATTAAGCCGTAAATACGCACAAAGTTTCAAATCGCTTGGCGTTAAACTCGGATGTGCTGCCTTAATCTTTTTCAGAAAGTCCTTATCAGCATTATCAAATGCTTCCTTAAATACATTCCAGGAATCATCCTCCGTAATATTCCTGTTGATTGTAGAAATAACCGACTTGATGTTCCTGCCTCCATTCTCCTCCGATGATTTTTTCAAATCTTCTTTAATGATATTGAGCAATTCATTTTTCTTAATCAAACTCATAGTAGACACAGCCAATTCACGGTTTTTTGCATCCACATCATGGGAAAGCTGCTCATTTCTGATTTTCATAAGCTGCTGTTCATTTTCAAGGGCTGCTATTTCCAATAGAAGGTTGTTTTCCTCAATAAGTTTCTCTTTTTGCTTATGGTAATAATCCTGATAAGCCTTATTGATATAATAAGCGAGTGCTATAAACAATAAAATATAAATCAACCATGCCAAATTAGTGGCATACCAAGGCTTTTTGATAACAAACTTATATTCAACCGTGTTTTCAGGGGATGAATTTGCTATTTTAGCTCTTACTCTAAAAGTATATTCGCCCGGTTCCAGGTTTTTGAAGTTGACACTTGACTTGGCACTCCACTCACTCCATTGATTTTGCTGACCTTCCAACATATATTGATATTCTACGTCAATAAACCTGTTGTACTGGGGCACGGTATAATTGAAGACCAGATTGTTTTCATCATGATGGAGTTCTCCACCATCAGTTAAGAAAAGATCTACTGTTGGCTCACTTAATTTATTTACACTCACATTGGTAAGTATAATATTGTGGCTGCGTACTTTAAAATCACTAAGATTAATGATGAAATAGCCATCTGTTTTCCCGACGAGGTATTCACTATCAGATATTTGGGTAATATTTTCGTATCCAATCATTGGATTGGTGATTGAAAACGGTATTGGGATTTTTTGTTTCTTAAGCCTTTTGTCAAAATTTCCTAAAGTAAAGTAATAGATGTAATTTTTAGTAAAAAACCACATTTTATTAGACCTGTCAACATTTATTTTTCCCGATATGTATTCATTATTTTTAAAAATCTCGCTAAGATTCTTATCCAATTCAAATTTACCATTACTTTGATTAAGTTTGAAAATACCTTCTTTTCCGGCAAAAAATATAGTGCCGTTGTATTTAGCTAAACTGATATGTTTTCCTTTATTAGGTTGTGGCAGAATTGTAAATTTTTGAGCCGAGTAAAAATCATTATTTAACCTTACTTTGATAATGCCTTTGTATTCATGGCCTATGTAAACATCATTTTTATTTGTAATTTCAAAATAACGAGACGAAATATCAAATCCGTTTATCTTGTTCCTGAAGACCCAGTTACTTCCCTGCTTTTCCAATACCGATAGCCCTTTGTAATTTCCTTGCAAGATTAAATTAGGATGGTTAGGAATGGTATTGAATTTCCATGTACCCGTTTCCCGGAAAATCAAACGGGCTCCGTCATTCCCTACTAAAAAGGTTCCTAAATCATGGCCGCAGAAT
>CAMFLD010000306.1 GCA_945957245.1 uncultured Flavobacterium sp.
GGAGAAGATGATTTATTAAAGCGAATTTACAAAGGAAGTGCTGCAAGGTTAAGACCTATTTTGGCAACAGCAACAGTAGCCTCATTAGGATTTTTGCCAATGGCTTTGTCAACCAGTGCAGGTGCAGAAGTGCAAAAACCTTTAGCTACAGTTGTAATTGGCGGTTTATTGACTTCTACTCTATTAACCTTATTTGTTTTACCCGTTTTATATTATTTAGTGATGACACCCAAAAAACCTAAAAAGGGAAATCCTATAATTACTGTTATTATATTGTTTTTAGTTAGCAGTTTTTCATATACGGCAAAGGCACAAACCAATCCGTTACAGTTAAACGATGCTTTGCAATTGGCTATTAAAAATTATCCTGCTATTCAACAGGCATCATTGCAAACTAAACAACAGCAAACATTAACAAAAACGGCTACTGTTTTAGATCCTTTCAATATCAATAGTAATTTAGGGCAAATGAACAGTAAACTCTTTGATTACAATGTTGGTGTAGCGCAGGGTTTCAGAATAACTAATAGTGCGAATAGGAAACTGTTAAATCAGAACGTAACCGTAGCTAAATCTTTTGAAGAAGTTACCAAAAACGAATTGATAAAAAATGTTTCCAATGCCTATTACAATTGGCTTTACAGTTGGCAACAATACAATTTACTGGTAGAGACCGATAAGGTTTTTGCCGATTATGAAAAGTATGCCGATAAAAAGTTTCAAGTTGGCGAGAGTAATAGATTGGAGAAAATAAGTGCCTCGTTACAGCGTAAAGAATTGAAAAATCAACTGGCACAAGCTAATACTCAAGTTGTGTATTATTTAGCTGAACTTCAAAAATGGACAAAAAGCAATGAAAACTTTACCGCACCATCAAAGTATGAAGCTTTGCCCGAAATCAGTTTAACCGATAGCACATTAGTTAAAGACCATCCAATTTTAAAGTACTTGCAACAACAGATTATTGCCAAAGAATTAAGCGTAAAAGCTGAAAAGGCAAAAGCTATTCCCTCTTTTAATTTGGGCTTCAACGGACAAAGTTTAGACAAAGAAAAACCATTCTATTACGGTAGTGTTGGTATCAATATTCCTTTGTTTAGAAATGGTATTAAGGCAAGAAGCCAAGCGGCTGAAATTGAAACACAAATAGCAAAAAAGGAATTGGAAAAATCCCAACAGGAATTAGCAACAATCTATTTGCAACAATTTGAACAACAAAAGCAATATTTGGAACAACTCAATTACTACAAAGCAGAGGGTTTGCCAATGGCTGAAAGTATTATAACATCAGCACAACGCCTATACAAATCGGGCGACATTGGATATATTGAATATGCACAAAACTTAAAAGATGCCAATAAAATAAAAACAGATTATCTAACAGTATTGAATAATTACAATCAAACGATTATCAATATTCAGTATTTAATAAACAAATAAAATTCATCACAATGAAACACAATATAATCATCGCACTTATTGCTATACTGACATTTAGCTCGTGCAAGAACAGTTCCGAAGAAGCTAAAAAAGAAGAAGCTACTCCCGAATCGAAAAGCCAAACTATTGTTCACTTTACCGATGCTCAAATAAAGGCTATCGGATTGGAATTAGGTAGTTTTGAAAACAAAAACCTAACGTCTTCCTTAAAAATAAACGGTAAACTTTCTTTACCTCCACAATACCAAGCGCAGGTTAGTATTTTGAGTGGTGGAATTGTAAAAAACATTTACGTTCAAGAGGGCGAATTTGTAAAAGCAGGAAAAACATTAGCTACCATTGTTAATACCGAAGTTTTGCAATTGCAACAGGATTATTTAGAGAACAACGCTAATCTTTCTTATTTGGAAAAAGAATACCAACGCCAAAAGGAATTAAGGGATGACAACATCAATGCAGGTAAAACCTATCAACAAGCACAAAGGGAATTACAGATTGCCCAAGCTAAAAGAGAAACGTTTAAATCTAAATTGATGCAATTGGGTATTAACGTTGCTAATCTTTCTTCTAAAAATATTGCTTCAAGCATTGCCATTACTGCTCCGATAAGTGGTTACATTCAACACATCAATTTGAGTATGGGTAAATATGCCGAACCAAACGCCTTACTTTTTGAAATCATTGACAATCGTTTTTTACATTTGGATTTGAAAGTTTTTGAAAAAGACATCCATAAAATAAAGATTGGTCAACAAATAACTTTCAGCGATGCCAATGATATTGCACACACGCATCCTGCTACTATTTATGCTGTAAATAAAGCATTTGAACCTAACGAACAAGCAGTATTGGTTCACGCCAAAATTAATGAAATGACAGAAACTGTTTTGCCGGGTATGTATGTGGAAGCGAGAGTAAAAATCAACAACGCTAATGCCATTGCTTTACCAACAGAAGCTATCGTTAACAACGGAGAAGACCATTTTATATTTATTGAAACAGCAAAGAATACGTTTAAGCAAATAAAAATAACTACTGGAGCAACTGATATGGGTTACACCGAAGTAAAAGCAATAGACAAAGTTGCGCCCGATGCCAAAGTGGTAATCAAAGGAGCTTATTATTTATTGTCAGAATTGACAAAAGGAAACGGAGAAGAATAATAATTAAATAATGCTATAATTATGGAAAACAAAAAATCACATTGGGAAACTGTTTTTACCACAAAACAGCCAAACGAAGTCAGTTGGACACAAGAATATCCAAAAACTTCTATGGATTATTTAGAAAATTTAAACCTATCTAAAACCGCCAATATTATAGATATTGGTGGTGGTGATAGTAATTTAGTTGATGCCTTGTTAGAAAAAGGGTATCAAAATATATGGGTTTTGGATATTTCAGCATCGGCATTAGAAAGAGCAAAAAAACGATTAGGCGATAAAGCCAATTTAGTACATTGGATAGTTTCAGACATTACGGAATTCAAACCCGAAGTAACTTTTGATTTTTGCCACGACAGAGCAGTTTTTCATTTTTTGACAGATGAAGATAGCATCAATAAATATGTTACTATTATTGGAAATGCTATCAACCAAAATGGAAACTTCCTATTAGGAACGTTTTCAGAAAACGGACCTCTAAAATGTAGCGGATTAGAAATAAAACAATATTCTGAAAGCACTATGAAACATACTTTTAATCAAAGTTTTAAAGCCGTGAAATGTTTTACAGAAAATCACACAACCCCTTTTGATACAATACAAAATTTTCAGTTTTGTGGCTTCAAAAAAATATAAATAATGGAACACAAGCATAAATATGATGCAAACGGTAAACAACTTTGTTGCACACTCGAAGAGAAAATAAATCACAAAACCAATAAACAATCAGGGTGTTGCACAACACACGAACATTCAGATGATGATGGACACGACCATTTGGGAACAGACCAAACTATGTTTCAAATGTTTTTGCCAGCAATCATAAGCTTTACATTATTACTCATTGCAATTGGTTTTGACAACTATTTTACTCAAACTTGGTTCACGGATTGGGTAAGAATAGTGTGGTATATTGTTGCTTACATTCCTGTTGGTTTTCCTGTTTTAAAAGAAGCTGTCGAGAGCATCCGTAAAGGCGAAATATTTTCGGAATTTCTGTTGATGTGCATTGCAACACTTGGAGCATTTTCTATCGGACAATTTCCCGAAGGAGTTGCCGTAATGCTGTTTTATGCCATTGGAGAAATATTTCAAACATTAGCCGTACAAAGAGCAAAATCTAATATCAAATTATTATTAGACCAGCGACCAGATGAAGCAACCGTTTTAAGAAATAATATTGCAATTTCCAAAACAGCTTCTGATATTACCATTGGCGAAATCATCCAATTAAAACCTGGAGAAAAATTAGCATTAGATGGAAAATTACTTTCAGATAATGCAACGTTTAATACAGCGGCTTTAACAGGAGAAAGCAAACCCGATAGTAAGCTGAAAGGTGAAACAGTTTTAGCGGGAATGATAAACCTAAACACCGTTGTTCAAGTTGAAGTTACTACTGATTATACCGATAGTAAACTTTCAAAAATTCTCGAAATGGTTCAGGAAGCTACAGCTAAAAAAGCACCAACAGAATTGTTTATTAGAAAGTTTGCCAAAATCTACACACC
>CAMFLD010000307.1 GCA_945957245.1 uncultured Flavobacterium sp.
TTTCTTGTTGTCACTAATGGTCCAAAAGAAACCTACAAAGAAGAAACGATCTGCCGTTGGAGTAACTGCTTTCCTGTCATAAATGCCATTAGTATTTGGTGTATCGGCATAATTGTAGCCATAGATATTCTGAACTCCCAATACATTAGAAACTGAGAAATATAAAATCTTCTGCTGGGTCAGTAAATAAGCCCAACTGAAACTAAGATTGCTGTAGGATTTTGTTTTACCATTCATGAAAGCAGTCTGATTTGGGTCATTATAAGGACGACCGGAACTGAATTGCTGGGTCAATCCAAGCTGCGATTTTAAACTGGAAATCCAGTATTTTGTTACCAGTGAAGCGCTGTGTGTTGCTACAAAACTTGGGGTAACTTCACTGGTGAAGTTTTGGTAATCCCTTTTGGTATCTATGTAGGAGTATGAAAGCCAATATTCCAGATTTTTAATGCTTGAACCATCTCTCCAGAAAAGATCAATACCTTTGGCAAATCCGCGACCATCATTAGAAAAAACCGAATTGTACTGTGGTCTGGTTGTATTGTATTTTACCAAATCGGAATAACCTTTATAATAGGCTTCCAAACGTAATGTACGGCTGTTTTTGATATATTGATAATTCAAAATGTAATGTGCCGCTTTTTCTGTTTTAAATTCATCGGAATATTTCAGATAATCCTGTTTTGGAGCTTGCTCGAAATTGCCATAGGCAAAAGAAAACTGGCTGTTTTTTGAAATCTTATAAGCCAAAGAGGCTCTTGGTGATAAACTGTTTTGATTGATATAATCATTATTGGAAGCTCTGACACCCAATTTCGCAGCCAAGTTTTTAGAGAAAAAGATATCGGCTTCCGCATAAGCAGCCGCAATATCAGAATCGTAACCGGTGTTAAAAGAAGTATTATAACTTTCGTCAAATTTTGTGATGAAATAATCTGCTCCAAAATTCAGTTTGATACTTTCCGATAGCTTTTTTGTGAATTTTAATTTCAAATGGGAAGCATGTTGTGTATCATTAACCCTGTTGGCATCCAAATCAATTTTGGTATTACTGTAACCATAACTAATTCCTGTGAATAATTGCCAGTTACCTGCAAAAGTACCTTTATAGGAGCTGTTAAAATAAAAGTTATTGTTATTAAGATTTACCCTCATTTTTTCAGGTTGATTGACATTTTCCTGATTCAGGTCAAAACGGGAGGCATCAAAAGCAGCATAGGCTTTGAAAATTCCATTATTGAAATTATACCGGTAAACCGATTCTCCTGAAAGTGACTGAAACGGGCGGTTCCAATCGACATTTTGGGGCACTGCTACCTGATAAGGCGCCAAATCAATGTAAGCCGTATTAAAGCTCAAGGAACTTTTATTCCATTTTTGGGTATTGCCAACGCCTAAACCAACCGTCATGAATGAAATATCCGTTTTATTTTGAATGGCTTCATCCTGTGTATTCAATAACAGGACACTTGAAAGAGCTTCTCCATATTCGGCTGAATAGCCTCCTGTGGAAAAAGAGATTCCACTAAACAGAAAAGGAGAAAATCTTCCACGGGTTGGTAAATTATTGGTAGTTGCTCCATAAGGCTGAGCCACTCTTATTCCATCAACAAAGGTTTGAGTTTCATCGGCTTCACCACCACGCACAAAAAGCCTTCCGTCTTCACCAACATTCTGCGTTCCCGGAAGGGTTTGCAAAGCAGCTATTATATTTCCTGCTGAACCCGCAGTGGTTACAATATCGAGTGGTTTTAAAACTGATGTTCTGTTTTTTTCTCCGGCACTGAAATTTCCGGCGTTAATAACGACAGCATCCAAAGCATTTACACTAGCCTTAAGCTTAAATACTTTATCCCTGCAATTAGCAACATCAATCGGAGTTTTTGAGGTTTCATAAGTCAGGAAACTTATAACGAGGGTCTGATTTCCTGTAGAAGTGGTTTGAAAAGTAAATTTTCCGTTATCATCAGAAGAAGCTCCATCGTAAGTTCCATCAAGATAAATATTGGCTCCTGCTATGGGTTTGTTTTTCTGATCGACAACAGTTCCGGAAATGGTCTGCTGTGCATTTGTCATTAAGGCAATCAACAAGAAGGATAAAGTGTAAAAAGTTTTCATTGGTTTTAGTTTTGATGAAGCAAAATTCATTCACGTACTAAAACTATACAATATATTTTTACCGAATTGTTATTTTTTGGGGATGAACTGCAAAAAAAAACCTGTTCGGTTAGGAACAGGTGTTTTTCAGTTTGAATTATTAATTATCTGACAGGATATTTATCTTTAAAGAATTTACCCCTCTTTTATAGTAAGTAGTATTCTTGTTTCTTTAATTATCTGAGGCTAAATTACTTATTTGACTGATGGCTGAATAACTTAATCGATAAACTGCTACAATACTCGACAGAGTGACAATTTTGACAAATCCTGTGCATTTCGTCGATGGTTTTTACACGACTAAAAATCAAAACCTTGTAATCTATTTTCTTTTATGTTGAAAAAAACTATGGGTTTTAACTATAAAATACAATTAAAATTAGTAGCATTGCAATACCAAAACTTACCTACTTAAGATGAAATTTTTTAAATCGCTATTTGCGTCTTCGCAGAGTTATGCCCTGAACTCTGAATCGGTGCAGGCCTTTGCCGAAAAATGGCCACAAATCAAGAATTATTACGAAATTCTGGCTAAAACCTTCTATGCTTCTGAGAAGGGAAATTTGACAATTATAAAATCAGAATCTGTAAATTTAGTAGAGAGGTCCGAAGAACTTTCAATTGAAGGTATGCCTGCTGAATATCGAAATCCAAAAATCCTTGAAACGCTGCTTACACTCAAGAAACAAACCAAATTAGTCGATTTCATGGTACAGCAAAATCTGGGAGACTCCGAAATCAAAAACGCTCTATCTAAATTAAACGAAATTTTCCATTCTATAGTAGACCTTTGCTTTACTGAAAAATAAATTTACTCCAATTTAATTGTTATCAACATTAACTTTGTTCCGGTTTTTTGCGGTATGGCTCTGCTATGATAGCATTAGATATAAAAACATTCCTTTAAAATCTTTTCAACAATTCGTAATTCGTAATTCGTAATTTATAATTATTGATTTACCTTTGCTGGCTTACAAATAATACGATTATGATTTATAAATTCAGGGCAATCCTTGACGCAGAAGAAGATGTTTTCAGGGATATTGCCATCCGGGAAGAGGATACTTTAGAAGATTTACACAATGCCATCGTAAATGCCTTTGGCTTTGACGGAATGGAAGTAGCTTCATTCTATACTTGTGACGATACCTGGAATCAGGAAGATGAAATCCCAATGTTTGATACAGGTGATACTCCGGGCGAACAAAAAACCATGAGTGATTATCAGTTGAATCATATTCTGGATGCAGATCAGACTAAAATTATCTACGTTTACGATTTCATCAATATGTGGACTTTCCTTGTAGAACTAGCCGCTATTGAGGAATCGGAAGCAGGTGAAACTTATCCTGCTCTATTGTTTTCGCATGGTGAATTGCCTGCCAATGCTCCTGACAAGGAATTTGAAGCCGAAAATGATGACTTCTATTCGGAATTTGAAGATGACTTAGACGATGACGATTTAGACGGATTTGGCGATGACAGCTTTGAAGACTACGGATTTGAAGAAAACTGGAATTAAAATTTTATAAATAGATAAAAGAGGAAAGAGAATGGATTGTTCTTTTTTCTTTGCTCTCAAAAAAACGCAATGATTAACCTATTCAATACCCACATCGAATCATTATCCATCCACAGGATTGGAAACAAAAGCCGCAATGAGTCGGTTTTCATCTCGGAAGAACCGTATGCACTTAATGATGAAATTGTACCGCTTTTAAAAGAATATTTTTTCAAACCTTTCAGGGATAAGGAAGAAAACTACTTCCAGTTTGCCCATGAAGTAGATTTGGAATACAATGATATGTTCAACTTCGCTACAGAGATTTTCATTAATCCGGGTAACATTCATGAGGTTTCAAAGAAAATAACCAACCATCTGTTTGAACAGTCAAATCATCCGCATATCAAAAACGGGGAAGTGTATGTAGCTTACCTGACCAACCTCTGTC
>CAMFLD010000308.1 GCA_945957245.1 uncultured Flavobacterium sp.
ATCTATTCCTGAATGCTCATAAAATCGCTCATCCTCAGTGGCCACTAATGCTTTTACTAAGCTGGGAGGAAGGTCTTCGTATTTGATGGGCGTCCTGTTTTCGTTGTAGAATTTACCAATGGTAACCCCATCCGAAGAAATAATTTCAGTAGCCAGATTGGATTCAGGATTTTCTAATTCTTCAAAAGAAGGCATAGCCCCAAAGAAACCCCAGGAAGCCAGGGCAAAAAAAAGTGCCATGATTCCCAAACTATAGAAAAAAAGTTTCCAGAATTGCTTTTGGTAATACTTAATATCTTTTGTCGTGGTTGTATTATTTTTTTGTGCCATAATTTTATTCTGTAGATTCTATTCTGAAACCAACATCTGTAATACCGGGAAGCAAGGTAACCCCTTCAATTTTGCCGGTTTGCCTTGTTGCATGCCTTATATGGATTTTGTAAGCTCCTTTTTGGGTTAATTGCTGTTTTCCTTTATAAAAAAGTTTATTTTCCTTAATATCTGAAAACCCATCTCCAAGAAGTGTGCCGTCAGGATTTGTCATAACGTATTCAAGCGTATCTACTTTTACCTGATGATTTGGCTGTTCCAATGAAACAATCAGGAAAAGATTGTTGAACGGATAATCATCATTATCACGGATGTTAACATACATGTTGTAGAACTTTTTTGGATCCAGTTTAGGCAAATCGAAAGTGACCACACTGTCTTTATTCCAGGCATTACCAACCGATTTATATTGGTCAAAAACTCTTTTCTTATCGCATGAAACAACTAAAAAGAACAGTAAGATAAAAAGTATGCTATGATTTATTTTCATCTTTTTTGTTATTATTAGGTTTTTTGTTTCGGTGTTTATGCTTTTTATTTGGCTTAGGTTTATTGACATTCCCGTCTGCCTGAGCCTGATTCTGAGGCTGTCCCTGATTTTGTGGTTTAGCCTGAGGCCTGTTGGCTTTAGGTTCTGAAGCCTGCGGTTTGTTTGGTTTGTTTTCAGGAGTTGCACCAGTACTGGCTACCTTATTTTTGTTTTTATTCCTGTTTTTATTTCGGTTCTTTTTAGGTTGGTCAAAACGGGTTAAACTTTCCTGACCCATTGCGTTATTGAAGTCTTTTTCGGGCTCGGCAACAGTTTCTATGGCAAAATCTTCCAAAGAACTTACTTTTCTGTTTTGTTTGTTTTCGGCTATGATTTCCTTTACCTGTTCAATGTTCAGCACATGCCAGTTAGCAAAATTATCGGTATATGCAAACCACATGAGCCCTTTGAAAATATCCTGTTTTTGGCAAACAGCATCTCCTTTTTCAGTTTTGAGTTTGGTTTCAAAATCAGGGAAACCTTTCAGGGCATCCATGTAAGTGTCCAGTTCATAGTTGAGACAGCATTTCAGTTTACCGCATTGACCTGCTAATTTTTGAGGGTTCAATGACAATTGCTGGTAGCGGGCTGCTGAGGTATTGACGCTTCTGAAATCAGTAAGCCAGGTCGAACAGCAAAGTTCACGACCGCAGGAACCTATTCCGCCCAAGCGGGATGCTTCCTGACGAAGTCCTACCTGTTTCATTTCAATTCGGGTATTGAATACACGGGAATAATCCTTGATAAGCAAACGGAAATCGACACGGTCATTAGCCGTGTAATAGAACGTCACTTTAGAGCCATCCCCCTGATATTCTACATCTGAAATTTTCATTTCGAGTTTGTGAACGATAGCCAACTCTCTGGCTTTTACCTGCATCGGAGCTTCTTTGTCCCGGGCTTCACTCCAGATATCAATATCTTTCTGTGTTGCTTTTCTGTAAATTTTGGCAATATCGTTACTGGCAGGATTGACTCCTTTTTTCTTCATCTGGATTTTTACCAGCTCTCCGGTTAGTGTTACGATTCCAACATCATGTCCAGGTGAAGCTTCAGTTGCAACGATATCTCCAATACTAAGCGTTAATTTTTCGGTATTTCTGTAAAAATCTTTCCTGCCGTTTTTAAAACGGACTTCTACGCAATCAAAAGGAGCTTCTCCATTGGGCAGGCTCATATTGGCCAACCAATCGAAAACGGTTAATTTGTTGCAGCTATCGGTACCACAGGTACCATTATTTTTACAACCTTTTGGTGCAGAACCATCTGAGGTTGAACAACTTTGACAAGCCATAATTATATATCGGGTGTTGCAAAATGCAACTTATAATTCATAAAACGATTAATTGGTAAAGATAGTATTTTAAAAAAATAAATTCCAATAAAAAAATTCCAAAATCTGAGCGCTTTTTTTTGCCCGGATTTTGGAATTTCCATTTTGAAAAACGAGTTTTTTTAAGTAATTATCTTAAATAACTTATCCGATAGTCGGATTCGGAACGGCAGGGTCATCGTCACTTTATCTCCCACTTTTGCCACGGTATTTTCAGTTCCGTTTACAAACATTTTTTCTATAGTAATTTCCTGATTTCCTGTCGTTGGTCCAGAAATAATTATTTTGTCTCCAATGTGGAGTTCCTCATTTTCTATTGTAAATAATCCAACACCGGCTTTTACATAGTAATGTTCGGCTTTACCGATAAGGGTTTTCTTGATTTTTATTTTCCGGCGAATGTCAACCGGTTTTTGAGCGGTTCCAATAGCAACATCTGTGAGTTCACCAGAATGTTTGAATTTGAGTTTTTCCGATTTTCCCTTTCTGAAAATCATATTGCCGTTTTTGACACCACGACGCAATTTTACCTGTTCTACCAATGGCATGTGGATGATTTCCTGACATTCTGTAGAGCAACAGTTTTCCATGGCAGCCTTGCATTCGTCACATTGGATAAATAATAAATGACATCCTTCATTTTCGCAATTGGTATGATTGTCGCACGGTTTTCCGCATTGATGGCATTGTGAAATGATATCATCTGTAATCCGTTCTCCTAAGCGGTGGTCGAAAACGAAATTCTTTCCGATGAATTTGCTTTCCAATCCTTCTTCCTTGATCTGTTTCGCATAATTGATGATTCCGCCTTCAAGCTGGAAAACATTTTTAAAGCCTTGGTGTTTGAAATACGCCGAAGCCTTTTCGCATCGGATACCTCCGGTGCAATACATTACCAGATTTTTATCTTCTTTAAAATCTTTTAATTGTTCGTTGATGATGGGTAAACTTTCACGGAAGGTTTCCACATCAGGCGTTATGGCTCCTTTGAAATGTCCGATTTCGCTTTCGTAGTGGTTCCTGAAATCCACAACAATTGTATTCGGATTGTCTAAAATTTCATTGAATTCCTTTGCTTTTAAGTGTACGCCAATATTGGTTACATCAAATGTTTCATCATTTAAACCGTCAGCTACAATTTTGTCACGGACTTTTACCGTTAGTTTTAAAAAAGAATGGTTGTCCTGCTCTACGGCAACATTAAGACGTATTCCCTTCATGAAATCATAAGCTTCCAAAGTTTCCCGGAATGCTTCAAAGTTTTCTGCGGGAACACTCATTTGGGCATTGATTCCTTCTTTGGCTACATAAGTACGGCCAAGAGCATCGAGCTTATTCCATTGAATGAATAAATTGTCACGAAATTGTTGTGGGTCTTCAATTTTGGCATACGCATAGAAAGACAAAGTAAGTCTTTGTTTGCCGGCTTGGTCAATAAGCTCGGCTCTTTCTTCTGCGCTTAAGGTGTTATACAGTTGCATGCTATAAACGTTTAAGTGAGAAAATATTTTTTTCGAATCCTAAATGGAAGGAATCGAGGGCAAAGGTAAATAAAAGTTCCAGAGTGGCAAAGTGACAAAGATTTGTTTTGAAGAGGAACAGTTGCCCTTTTATTGGGAGCCAAATCTGAAAAATGATTTTAAAAACAAAAGAGCACCAAAAATTAGTGCTCTTAAAATTTTACTGCTTTTTTATTTATTAACAGAATTCTGCGTAAGCGTCCTGTAAGTTTTCTGCAATCATTTCGGCCGGACGTCCTTCAATATGGTGACGCTCCAGCATGTGTACTAATTCGCCATTTTTGAATAAAGCCATACTTGGAGATGAAGGAGGAAAAGGGAACATGTGCTGACGGGCTGCATCTACAGCTTCTCTGTCAACACCTGCAAAAACAGTTACTAAATGGTCTGGTTT
>CAMFLD010000309.1 GCA_945957245.1 uncultured Flavobacterium sp.
CCTGTAATGGTATGGGTTGTAGATACCGGAATTTTGAAATGCTCTGTAGTAAATAAAGTCAATGCTCCTGCCGATTCTGCTACTACTCCTTCAAAAGCAGTTACTTTAGTAATTTTAGAACCCATCGTTTTCACAATTTTCCATCCGCCGCTTAGTGTTCCTAAAGCAATAACAGTGTAACAGGTCAAGGGGATCCAGGCAGGCATCTGCCCATCAATTTTAACTCCATCTTTCTCAGAAGGCAGTACAACATTTAAATCAAGCCAACCGGTTGACATATTAGTATGTGGATGGGTATTTAAATAAACTGCAACAGCCGCAGCAATAATCCCCATAACTTTTTGGGAATCATTTCCGCCGTGTCCTAAACTGAAAGAAGCCGAAGAAAGCAATTGCATTCTTTTAAGCACTTTTTCTGCTTTTGAAGTTGGGAAACTGCTGAACATAAGGTTGAAAATAGCAACGCTGTAAAAAATAACCGCTACCAAAGTCCATTTGATATTATTTGGTTCAAATACCACTGCCCAAAAATGACTCTCAAACCTTGGTTTTTTAATGTCATCAAAACCTTCATAAACCGTTGATAAAAATAATGCCACCAAGACCATAAGGACGATGGTAAGTATTTTAGGCCATTTATTCTTTTGAGATGAATACATTAGCCAAAGCGAAATAAAGTAGGAAATAATCATTCCTAACAAAGGAGCCAGTACAATAAACGCAATAATAATAGACACCCCCGAAGGAAGCCCTCCATTCTCTCCCGGTTTATACCAGTTTACAATATTATACCAATGTTTGGTTATCTGAGTCCCATCTTCAACAATAGTATAATCGGAAAAACCATGAAGCGAAACGGCATGCGCCAATGCTGCTCCAGCAAAACCTCCGATTAATGTATGTGAGGATGATGACGGAATACCTTTCCACCAGGTAAACAAATTCCACATAATCGCCGCAATAACACCGGCTAAGATTACTGTTAAATCAATACTGTCTGTTTTAGCAGTTTTAGCAACCGTATCGGCTACTCCAAAACCAAAAACCCAATACGCCAGAAAATTAAAAAAAGCTGCCCAAAGCACCGCCTGAAAAGGAGTTAATACCTTTGTCGCTACAATAGTGGCTATTGAATTCGCCGCATCATGAAAACCGTTGATGTAATCAAAAATTAAGGCAAGGACTATAATTACAATTAGTAAAGTCATATATCTTAGTGTTCAGTGTTCAGGTTTTAGTACGCAGTACTGCCAACTGACCACTTAAAATTTATGTGTGTTTAACTGAAATTTGCTCCATTACATTCGAAACGCTTTTGCATTTGTCTGTAGCCATTTCCAAAGCCGAGAGCACTTCTTTGTATTTAATTACATTTTTAACATCGGTTTCGTTTTCAAAGATATCCGCAACTGCTTTGTCAAAAACGGAATCAGCTTTACTCTCTAATTTATTGATTTTTTTACAGGTTTCCTTGATGGATTTATGGTTCATATCCTTCAATTCCTTAATTCCGATACCTATTAATTGGCAGGCTTCCAGATTGATCTCTGTAAGTTTTCGGATGGACTTGGTAATTTTTTCCACCTGATACAAACGCATTCTACTTGAAGCACCATGCATGTTATCCGCTACGTTGTCAATAGCTTTAATTAAGGAATGGATATCCTCACGGTCAAATGGTGTAATGAAGTTTCTGCTTAGTTCAAGATGGGTTTTATGTGCAATTTCTTCAAGAGTTGCTTCTAATTCCTCTACCTTTCGGAAGCATTCGTCCCGTTCTGTTTTAGGGGCATTAACTGCTTCGTGCAGTGCTTCAGCCATTAAAATCAGATTTTTTGCTGCTTCTTCAAATAGCGGGAAAAACTTTTTGTCCTTTGGAACTAAAAACTGAAAAATATTATTTAGAGTCATAAAATGCTGTTTAATTTTGGTGCAAATGTATTTTTCTAATGTTAAGTGAATATTAACAATTAAAAATATGCATTTTTTCTTGATTTGCAATTTCAAACCTTCCAATTTTAGCTTATTGAAAACGTTTTCGTATTTTTAACCCCAATTAAAAAGTACTACAAATACACAACTATGGATATCAACTTCAATAAAAACGAAGATCACAACAAACTTTTACTTTCTGATTTAAAACAACGTTTTGCCAAAATAAAACTCGGAGGAGGTCCGAAACGCATCGAAAAATTACATGCCGAAGGAAAAATGACAGCCCGTGAACGTATTGATTACCTGCTAGATGAGAAATCTACAAGTATTGAAATCGGTGCTTTTGCCGGTGACGGAATGTATGTGGAACATGGTGGATGCCCTTCTGGCGGTGTTGTGGTAAAAATAGGCTATATCAAAGGAAAACAGTGTATTGTTGTGGCCAATGATGCCACAGTAAAAGCCGGAGCGTGGTTTCCCATTACAGGAAAAAAGAACCTTCGTGCTCAGGAAATTGCAATAGAAAATAAACTTCCTATAATCTATTTAGTAGATTCTGCCGGAGTTTACCTACCGATGCAGGATGAAATCTTTCCGGATAAGGAACATTTCGGACGTATTTTCCGAAATAATGCGATAATGAGCAGCATGGGAATCACCCAAATTGCAGCCGTAATGGGAAGTTGTGTTGCGGGTGGTGCCTATTTGCCTATCATGAGCGATGAAGCCATGATAGTGGATAAAACCGGGAGTATCTTCCTTGCCGGAAGTTATCTGGTAAAAGCTGCCATTGGCGAAAGCATTGATAACGAAACCTTAGGCGGAGCCACAACCCATTGTGAAATATCCGGTGTTACCGATTATAAAGCTAAAGACGATAAAGATGCATTAGACCGCATCAAAAGTATTGTAGGTAAAATAGGTGATTTTGAAAAAGCCGGGTTTAACCGTGAAAAAGCACAAAAACCAGCCTTAGACGAAAAAGATATCTACGGTCTGATTCCTAAATTACGAACGGAACAATACGATATGCTGGAAATCATCAAAAGGCTGGTAGATAATTCAGAAATGGATATGTACAAACCTGATTACGGAAAATCCCTCATTACCTGTTACGCCCGCATTGATGGCTGGGCAGTAGGAATCGTAGCAAACCAGCGTACAGTTTCCAAAACTAAAAAAGGAGAAATACAGTTTGGCGGTGTAATATACTCCGATTCTGCGGACAAAGCCACACGTTTTATAGCCAACTGCAATCAGAAGAAAATTCCACTGGTATTCCTTCAGGATGTAACCGGTTTTATGGTAGGAAGTAAATCGGAACACGGTGGAATCATTAAGGATGGTGCCAAAATGGTGAACGCAGTTTCAAATTCGGTTGTGCCAAAATTTACTGTTGTGATAGGTAATTCTTATGGCGCAGGAAATTATGCCATGTGCGGAAAAGCTTATGATCCTAGGCTGATATTTGCCTGGCCGAGTGCAGAGTTGGCCGTAATGGGCGGAACTCAGGCAGCAAAAGTACTGATGCAGATTGAAGCATCTTCACTAAAAGCTAAAGGCGAAACGGTAGACGAAAAAACAGAACAGGAATTGTTTGATAAAATCAAAGCCCGGTATGATGCTCAGGTTTCCCCATATTATGCTGCTGCCCGATTATGGACCGATGCTATCATTGATCCATTGGAAACCCGTACCTGGATTTCAATGGGAATAGAAGCAGCTAACCACGCTCCCATTGAAAAGAAATTTAATCTGGGAGTGATACAGGTTTGATGTAACAAAACGGATTTTCGTTTTACTAATTCCCCAAATTATCTCGATACTATGAAAAATTTATTCATCATTGGATTTCTTATTTGTTTCCAATTTTCAAATGCTCAGGAAACCTTTACGCGTAAGGATTCATTACAAGGCGGACTCCGTCCGGAAAGAACCTGTTATGATGTATTGCGATATGATTTGAATATCAAAATCAATCCTGACAAAAAATCTATCATTGGTCACAACGATATCACCTTTAAAGTTGTTTCGGATACAAAAAAAATCCAGTTGGATTTATTTGACAATATGCAGGTTGACAGCATAATATTAAATACCAACAAACTCAATTACAAAAGGGAA
>CAMFLD010000310.1 GCA_945957245.1 uncultured Flavobacterium sp.
TCTACACACTGCATATCGTCGGCAGCGTCAGATGTGTATAAGAGACAGTATTTTAACCTTGCCGGCCTAAGTATTAGTGAAGATAATACCAAAGCAGCTTTTGGAGTCGATACCGTTTCAAGAAGGCAATACACCATTCAGATTAAAGATTTGATTTCGGGGGAAATACTTCCCGTAAAGCTCGAAAACACCACCGGAGGTTCAACCTGGGCAGCGGATAACAAAACGCTGTTTTATTCCAGAAAGGATGAGGTTACACTAAGAGCGGATAAAATTTACAAGCATAAAATTGGCACTGAAGCTGATAAAGACGAATTGGTATTTTTTGAAAAAGATGAAACTTTTGATGTTTCGGTTTATAAGTCGAAATCAAAGAAATACCTCATTATCAATTCAAGCAGTACCATGACAACTGAATACCGTACTGTTTTGTCTGCAACGCCGGATGCCGAGTTTAAAGTGTTTCAAAAAAGAACCCGCAGACTTGAATATTCAATATCTCATTACGGTGAGTATTTTTATATCCTGACAAATAAGGATAAGGCGACCAATTTCAAGCTGATGAAAACGCATGAAAGTGCTACGGCAAAAGAAAACTGGGTAGAGGAAATTCCGCATAACCATGATATTTTACTGGAAGATATTGATATTTTCAAAGATTATCTTGTGATTACGGAGCGTTTTAACGGCCTGAACCGGATTTTAATAAAGCCTTGGAATGGTGAGGAATCTTATTTTCTGCCATTTGAGAGCGAAACCTATATGGCCTACACTACAACGAATCTTGATTTTGATACCGAGATACTCAGATACAGTTATCAATCATTAGCCACTCCGGCTTCGGTGATTGATTTTAATATGAAGACTAAAGAAAAAACCATACTGAAAGAGCAACAGGTTCTAGGTGGGAAATTTGATAAAAGCAATTACTCTGAAGAACGTATTTGGGCCACAGCCAAAGACGGAACCAAGGTGCCAATTTCCATGGTTTACCGGAAAGGAATTAAAAAAGATGGAAAAAATCCATTGCTTTTGTATGCTTATGGTTCTTATGGGATTACAATGGACTGCCATTTTTCATCCGTGCGCTTATCTTTGCTCGACCGTGGGTTTATTTATGCAATTGCTCATGTAAGGGGAGGAGAGGATCTGGGTAGGGAATGGTATGACAATGGAAAACTGCTGAAAAAGAAAAATACGTTTACAGATTTTATTGATTGCTCCGAATTTGTAATTAATGAACAATACACTTCAAAAGAACATCTGTATGCCGAAGGAGGTTCGGCCGGAGGTTTATTGATGGGAGCTATTATTAATATGGCACCACATTTGTATAATGGGGTAGTGGCGCAGGTACCGTTTGTAGATGTTGTAACCACCATGTTGGACGATACTATTCCCCTAACGACTGGTGAGTATGATGAATGGGGTAACCCCAATGTTAAGAAGTATTATGATTATATGCTTTCTTATTCTCCTTATGACAATGTAGTTGCTCAGGAGTATCCAAACTTATACGTTGCCACCGGATTGCATGATTCTCAGGTACAGTATTGGGAGCCGGCTAAATGGGTGGCAAAATTACGGGTTTTAAAAACAGACACGAATCAGTTGTTTTTAGATACCAACATGGATGCGGGACACGGAGGAGCTTCAGGAAGGTTTGAAGCGCTTAAGGAAATTGCCAAGGAATACAGTTTTTTATTAGATTTAGAAGGAATAAAAAGATAGTTAAAAATAATTTTACTAAATTTGCAGAGTTTTGGAGTCTCCCAATACCAACTCCCAAAATATTGCTTGACTAATTTATTTATGAAAGAAGATATAAAAGCTCACGATAATGTATTAAGCCTAATAGGAAATACTCCTTTAATTAAGCTTAACAGAATCACAGAATCTTTACCAGGTAATTTTTACGCCAAAGTTGAAGCATTCAATCCAGGCCACTCCACTAAAGACCGTATTGCATTATATATTATTGAGGAAGCTGAAAGGCAGGGAATTCTGTCTCCGGGTGATACAATTATTGAAACTACTTCAGGTAATACCGGGTTTAGTTTGGCAATGGTTAGCATTATCAAAGGATACAACTGTATCCTTGCAGTAAGTTCAAAATCCTCAAAAGATAAAATAGACATGTTACGCAGTCTGGGAGCTAAAGTTTATGTTTGCCCGGCACATGTATCAGCAGATGATGAGCGTTCTTACTATAATGTGGCTAAACGTTTGCATGAAGAAACAAAAGGCTCAGTATACATTAATCAGTATTTCAATCAATTGAATATTGATGCGCATTATAAATCGACCGGACCTGAAATATGGGAGCAGACTAATGGAAAGATTACCCATCTTGTTGCCTGCAGCGGTACTGGTGGAACCATTTCAGGAGCCGCTAAGTTTTTAAAAGAAAAAAATCCAAATATCAGAATCCTTGGTGTTGATGCTTTTGGTTCAGTATTAAAGAAATACCACGAAACGAAGGAATTTGATGCTGAAGAGATTTATCCTTACAGAATAGAAGGATTAGGTAAAAACCTAATTCCAACTGCAACCGATTTTGATCTTATTGACCAATTTGTAAAGGTAACTGATGAAGAAAGTGCTCATACAACCAGAGAGATTGCCAAATTAGAAGGTCTATTCGTTGGTTATACTTCTGGAGCCGTAATGCAGGCTATCAAACAATACGCTGAAGAAGGTGAATTTGATGAAAACAGTAATGTTATTGCCATTTTCCCTGACCATGGTTCAAGATATATGAGCAAAGTATTCAGTGATGAATGGATGAGCGAACAGGGATTCTTTGACAGTATCAACGCAGAAGATGCCCAGAAAATAGAGATTATCAAATAAGTTTTTGTACTTATAAAAATAAAAAAAGCTCCAAAGTTTACTTTGGAGTTTTTTTATGCTTTTGATTCAGCTTATTTTTTCTGAATAGTCACAACCGAATTGACTTTGTTTTCGATTACGATGGTTTTTATGTTAACAACGAATTTGTCATTTTCGAATGTTTTAGGCCCGGCACCTAAAGGATCTCTTTCTTGTGGAATATTATTACCGACTTTTTTGAACCCCATTTTTATAAATTCTCTTGGAAAAGTATAGTTTTGATCCATTTTGTCTGATATAAAGGTTAAAACATCTTTATTCTTTAGTATCATGGTTCTTCTCTTTTCATTAATCCAGAATGATTTTGTGGGCTCATAAATCCAACCAAAGCTGATTTTATTCAGGGTATTGGTTATAGCATTGTTATCAGCGTTAACCAAATTGATTAAATCGTTGGGTGCAATATCTCTTTCCTGTGTACTTTTTAGCTCCTTGACGCTATCTTCATCTATAAGTAAATCAATATTTAACGGATTCGCTTTTGAGTAAACTATGTTTATTTCCTGACCTATATAAAAATCCTTGAATTGATAGGTTGACACATCTTCGGTGGCAATGACTTCATGACCTTCCTTGGTGGTAAATTTAACTGTGATATCTGCAAAGTTCAGTCTTCTTCCTTCAATTGATTTACCATCTATTACAGTAGCCACGGCATCTTCCTGTGTTTCTTTTAATATTTGGTTCGCTTCGCTTTCAAAGCGCCATCCAATTATAAATGCTAATATTACCGTTGGGATTATGGCTAAGGCAATGAAAATCTGCAGGTCTAATTTAGGTTGGCCAATTTTTTTTATGAAATCCTCTGTCCAGCTTTTGTAATAGAGGAACGCATTAAATGCAAAAAAACAGATACAAATACCGCCGATAATTGACAATATAGTGGTTCCTCCTGTGATATTCTGTTTGGGTAAAACAAAAAGGAATAAGATAAAAGTAAGTAGAGTAAGAGTTGTCCATACAATGAACGACATCTTATTCTTTTTAGGATAAGTGCTTAGCTTTCCTTCAAGAATCCGTTCTTTGGCTATTGCAAACATTGATTCGAATTCAGAAGGGTCAACATTTTTAATTTTCAGATACCTTTCAATTTCATATTCATCGGTGCCATTATTTAAGTTGTTTGCGATATAATTGATTAGTGTTTCTTTTTCC
>CAMFLD010000311.1 GCA_945957245.1 uncultured Flavobacterium sp.
CGGTTACGGCTATGGTTATGGCTATGGAAATGATAGAAAATAATAATAAAATGTCAAGCAATGAGTTTTAAAGGTTTTTTAAAAAAAATGAGATCCAATTACAGGATTTATAAATATGAGGGAGATAAATACCAATGTCCTTTTTGTGGATTCTCTTCCAGAGATTTTTTACAGATTGGCCTTGCCCATAACGCTATTCAGAAATATGAAATTATAGGAGCCGGTATCAGGAATGGCGGATGTGCTAAATGCAGCTCTATCGACAGAGATAGATTGTTATATGCCTATTTCAAAAATGAATTGAAGATTTTTAAGAATAATGAAGCGTATAGCATACTGCATTTTGCTCCGGAGAAAATGCTTTCAGAGGAATTTTTGAAGTATAGATATAAAGACTATATCTGTACGGATAAATTCATGAAAGGCTATGAATATCCAAGCTATACAATCAATATGGATATTCTGGATATACAATTCCCCAAAGATCATTTCGATCTGATTATCTGCAACCATGTTTTAGAACACATTGAAGATGATTTAACAGCAATGAATCAATTACTGAAGGTTTTAAAACCCAATGGAATTGCTGTTCTGCAGGTGCCTATTTCAAAAAAACTAAAAAAGACTTACGAAGATTGGAATATCAAAACCGATAAAGACCGTGAAAAGCACTTCGGACAATATGATCATGTTAGGATTTATGGTCAGGATTATCGGGAAATATTGGAAGATGTTGGATTTAAAGTTAACAGGATCAACATATCGGAGAAATACAAAAGGTATGGTGTGAACCCGAAAGAAGATTTGTTTATCTGCTCAAAATAATAGGCTATGAATCCGATTTGGTACGTATTTGGAACCTTGTTTTTTACTGTTTTCGGACAAGTAATTTTAAAATGGAGATTATTGACTCTCAGAGTTAACCTTCCTAATGGTATAATTGAGAAAATAGTTTGTCTTATCAAACTTACTCTGGATCCATTTATACTTCTGGGTTTCTTATCAGCATTTCTGGCTTCTTTATTTTGGATAGCAGCAATGACTAAACTAGAGCTTACAACAGCTTATCCTCTAATGAGTTTAGCCCCTGCTATTGTTTTTGTACTGGGAATCTGTTTTTTGGGAGAGGTATTTACAATTGGAAAGCTTTTAGGATTAATACTCATAATAGTAGGCGGAATTGTAACAGTAAAATATTAATGGAAGATGAAAAAGATTGCAATTTTAGGGGCGAGTTACCTTCAAAAACCCTTGGTAGAAAAAGCCAATCAAATGGGTATTGAAACCCATTGTTTTGCTTGGGATTATGGAGATTGTGAATGCAAATATGTAGCTGATTTTTTTTATCCGATTTCTGTACTGGAAAAAGAAGAAATATTGCATAGATGTAAAGAAATAGGAATCGATGGAATTCTTTCCATAGCATCGGATGCATGTGTTCCAACTATTTCATTTGTAGCAAAACACTTGAATTTAATTTCAAACTCATGTCAGTCTTCGATGCTCTCAACCAATAAAGACAGTATGAGGAAAACCTTTTATAAAAATGGAATAAAATCACCCAAATCAAAAGCGGTTTCCAATACCGATAGCGACTTCTTTGAAGACTTTAACTTTCCATTGATTGTTAAGCCTACTGATAGATCCGGAAGCTTGGGTGTTACAAAAGTAAGTGACGTAAATGAGCTGAGACCAGCCATAAAAAAAGCATTGAATTATTCAATAGAAAAAAAAGCTATTGTTGAAGAATATGTAAGTGGTTGGGAGGTAAGTGTTGAAAGTATATCCTGGAAAGGAGAGCATAGCATTATCACAATTACTGATAAAATAACAACTGGAGAGCCGCATTTTGTTGAGGTGGAACACCACCAACCATCAACGTTGAGCAGTGACCTGAAAGAAAGAATAGCAAAAGAAACAGTCAAAGCATTAAATGCCCTGAAGATAGAATATGGAGCCAGTCATGCTGAATTTAAAGTTAATGACGAAGGAGAAATAGTTGCCATTGAAGTAGGTTCCCGGATGGGAGGCGACTTTATAGGATCGCATCTGGTACAGTTATCCACTGGTTATGATTATCTAAAAGGTGTAATCGAAATTGCACTTGGGACTTTTAATAAGCCTAGTTTTCAGTATAATAACCATTCAGGAGTATATTTTTTGTGCAAGGAAACAGAATCATTGTTACCTTTTTTTGAAAATGAAAATGATTTTGAAATTGAAAAGAATTTCCAATCAGGAAAGTTAAAAGTTGTGGCAAGTAGCTCGGAACGATCCGGCTACCTTATTTATAAAGCAAATGAAAAAATAGTATTGGTGTGAGTATCTCAGTAGTTTCAACGTTGTATAAATCGAGGATTTTTTTGGATGCTTTCTTAAAGGAAATTATTGAAGCGATTCATAAAACAGGCTTAGAGGACTTCGAAATAATTTTCGTTAATGACGGTTCGCCTGACTTTTCCCTTGATTTTCTTATCGAGAAAAAAAAGAGTATTCCACAAATAACAATTATTGACCTTTCGAGGAATTTTGGACACCATTATGCAATGCAGGTAGGCTTGAAATATGCCAAAGGGGACTATGTTTTTTTGATAGATAATGATTTGGAAACCCCGCCTGCATTCTTAATAGACTGCTACCATGAGATGAAGCAGAGCCCGGAATTGGATGTAGTTTATGGATATCAAAAGAAGAGGAAAGGACATTTTTTAGAAAATTTTGGAGGTGAGCTTTTTTGGTGGACTCTCAATAAATTCTCCGATGTTGAAATCCCCAAAAATATCCTAACGGAACGTTTAATGACTAAGCAATATGTTCAAAACCTCTTATCCCTTGGTGATGCCAATCTGTTTTTAGGTGGGATGATGTACTGGACTGGTTTTAATCAAAAAGGATTGGAAGTTACTAAACAATTAAGAAAAGGACAAAGTACTTACAATATGAAGAAAAGATTCGGGTTGATGCTGCAGGCCATAACTTCTTTTTCAGGAAAACCTCTCGAATATTTGTTTTATACCGGATTGATTCTGACTTCAGGAAGCATTTTTACAATTATCTATTTTTTGATAATGAAAATTATTTACGGAAATCAAATTCAGTTAGGATGGACCTCATTAGTGGTAATCAACATATTGATTTTAGGTATTGTGTCCACTTTTTTAGGGCTGATTGGAATTTACCTCTACAAAATTTTCAGACAGGTGCAGAATAGACCCAATGCGATAATCAAAAATGTATATTAAATGAAAACGCTTGGTATAATTGGATCAGGGGATTTAGGACTGCAAATTGCACATTACGCAATTTCTGACCATCATTATCAGGATGTTGTTTTTTTTGATGATTTTTCTAAGGAAGCACAGTCAGGAGGTTTTAAAATAGTTGGTAATTCTAATGATATCGAAAATTGCTACATGAATAAATCATTTGATGAATTAATTATAGCAATAGGTTATAAAAATTTAACCAATAGGAAATTAATGTTTGAGCGGTTTGACGGTAAAATTCCTTTCGGCAAAATAATTCATTCTTCATCCTACGTGGATAAAAATGCTAAGATAGGAGCCGGCACTGTTGTTTATCCCTGCTGTAGTATTGATAAGGACTCCATTATAGATTCTAATACAATACTAAATATGAACTGCACAGTAGCACATGACAGTTATGTTGGAAGACACTGTTTTTTAGCACCTCGAGTGGCTTTGGCTGGTTTTGTCAGAATAAATGAATTATGCATGATAGGCATTAATGCTATTATCATTGACAATATTACCCTTTCAGAAAATACGACTATTGGAGCCGGAACAGTGGTTATTAAAAATATCCCGGGAAATGCTTTGTATGTCGGAAATCCTCAAAAATTTATACGATAAGATTTATGATACCCTTTAACAAGCCCTACTTAACAGGAAAAGAGACCCATTATATCAAAGATGCCGTAGAGTCCGGTAAAATATCCGGTAATGGTAAGTATACGCAAAAATGCCAGCAATTTTTTGAATCAAAATACGGTTTTAAGAAAGCACTGCTTACTACATCATGCAC
>CAMFLD010000312.1 GCA_945957245.1 uncultured Flavobacterium sp.
TGCCTTTCAGTTTGATGTGGGATAAATTACGTGCTCAAGGCAAAGAACCTGTTTCTCCTTATAAACAATCTCTAGGATTAGCACTTATTGCACTTAGTTATTTTATTATAGCACACAATGTTAAAGATCTTGGTAACTCAGGTCTTTTAGCAGTTAAATGGCTTGTTTTATTATACCTGATACAAACTTGTGGTGAGCTTTGTCTTTCGCCTATCGGATTGTCATTAGTAGGAAAACTGGCTCCAAAACGTTTTGCATCTTTATTATATGGAGTTTTCTTTATATCAAATGCAGCCGGTTATGCATTAGCAGGTTCTTTGGGCTCTATTTTGCCAGCCACAGGAGATAAATTTAAAAAAGCAAATGAATTGGGAATTGATTTACAAGCTGTTTTAGACAAAAAAATACCTCTTACACCAGAACAGGCTAAGGTACTTGCAGATAATCAAATTAATGATCATTACCAAACCTTTGCCGGATTTGAAATCCACAACCTTTATGAGTTTTTTATGGTTTTTGTGGTGTTATGCGGTATAGCTTCGGTAATTCTGTTCTTATTAACTCCAAGATTAAGAAAAATGATGCACGGTGTGCGTTAATCTTTTTTAAATTTATTTTTATATCTTTCAAACCTCCAAGAAAACTTGGAGGTTTTTTTAATTCAAATACTTTATGGAACAAAAACTGACTTTAGAACAAATCCAAAACTTTAAAGGTAAATATCCAAAACAATTATGGTATCTGTTTACCGTAGAAATGTGGGAACGCTTCTGTTTTTATGGAATGCGGGGTGTACTGGTAATCTTTATGGTGGATCAGTTACTTTTAAAAGAGAAAGCTGCTAATCTGCAATATGGTGCAATTCAGGCATTTGTGTATGCATTTACCTTTATTGGAGGGATCTTTGCTGATAAGATTTTGGGATTTCGTAAGTCATTGTTTTTTGGAGCCATCGTAATGATATTGGGGAACTTATTGATAGCTTTTGCTCCACAAGAACTTTTTTATTACGGATTGGCATTTTCAATAATTGGAACGGGTTTTTTTAAACCCAATATTTCATCTATGGTTGGTGAGTTATATGAGGAAAAAGATCCAAGAAGAGATGCAGGATACGGATTGTTTTATGCTGGGATTAATGTAGGAGGCTTCTTTGGAGGGATTTTATGTGTTTATCTTGGAAAATATTATTCATGGCAATTGTGTTTCCTTTCAGCAGCTATTGTTATGCTGCTTGGATTAATTACATTCATATTTACTAAAAAACACCTTGGGCCAATTGGAGAATCCCCTTTGATGCATATTCCTGCATCTAAAAGGAAAATGCGTGAAATAATGGTTTACCTGTGTTCTTTTTTAAGTATACCGATTATCTACATTATGGTTAGAAATACGGATTATACTGATTATTTCATGTATTCGATGGCAGTTATTGCCCTCATTTATTTCGGTTATGAAGTGTCAAAAACTTATGGGATGCCAGCCAGGAAAAAATTGTTGGCAGCATTTGTATTTATCTTTTTCTATTTTGTTTTCAATGCTATTTATGAGCAGAGTGGGGGCTCACTTTCTTTATTTGCTAAAGATAACCTGAATACAAATTTATTGGGACTTACCGTTGACCCTAATGCAGTAAATAACAGTTCTAATACCTTATTTGTTATTTTCCTTAGCCCGGTAGTTGGTTTGCTTTGGCTTGCAATGGCTAAAAAGAAAATTGAACCTAATACACTTATCAAGTTTGGAATAGGATTTCTGTTCCTGGCAGCCTCATTCTACATTTTTTATTACACACGTTTTTTTGCAGATAATAAAGGAATTACATCACTTAATGTATTTACGTTTGCCTATTTTGTAACTACCATAGGAGAACTTTGTTTAGGTCCCATAGGAATGTCTATTATTACCAAATTATCTCCTAAAAAATTGTTCGGTATGATGATGGGACTCTGGTTTCTTGCTAGTGCTTTTGGGCAATGGGCAGCAGGTAAACTGGGAGCAGAAATTTCAGACTCCAACAAAGGAAATACTTTGGTGTCTAAACTACAATCTTATACAGAAGGTTATTATCAGTTAGCAGTTTATGCTTTGATTGCTGGTCTAATCCTTATAGTTGCATCACCATTGATCAAGAAATTAATGCAGGAAGTTAAATAACATGAAAGAGAATTCGACAGATCAGTTTTTTAAAAGTACCGTATTAGGGCATCCTTCCGGATTATTTGTTTTATTTTTTACTGAAATGTGGGAACGGTTTTCATTTTATGGAATGCGATCCCTATTGATCATGTTTTTTACTGCAAGTTTAACTGATGGTGGTTGGGCCTGGACCAGAGAAAGTGCATCGGCATTGTTTGGTTCTTATGTTGGTCTGGTTTATTTGTCCACTATGCTCGGAGGTTATTTTGCGGATAAAATCATAGGTTTCCGTTGGGCTGTTATGGTGGGTGCTTTTTTAATGACCTTAGGTCATGCAGCCATGGCCGTTGAGACTCATTTTTCAATTTATCTAGGATTGGTTCTGTTGGTTTTTGGGAATGGATTTTTTAAACCTAATATGGTTTCTATTATTTCAGAAATGTACAAAGACCGACCCGAAAAAAAGGATGGAGCCTACACTCTATTCTACATGGGTGTTAATGCCGGAGCATTTTTTGGAATTTTATTGTGTGGTTATTTAGGGGAAAAAGTAGGTTGGGGCTATGGTTTTGGTTTGGCCGGAATCTTTATGTTTTTTGGAATGATACAATTTTGGTTGTCCCAAAACATTTTTGGAGATATCGGATTGAAACCCAAAAAAGAGACTGAAGCTAAAAAAGAAATTTTAGATGATGACAAAAGAAATCCATTTACAGCATGGCAGCTTATAGTTATTGCAATTTCAGTATTTCTGGGATTACTTTGGATAATTAATGCACCTGCTTCAAAAATATCAGAAGGCAAAGTTGATGTTTTTTCGTTTTTAGGTAAAAATGGAAATGAGATAGCGATTCTAACAGCTCTGATTTTATTCATTATCCTTTTGGCGTATCGTTTTACTCAATATTCTAAAATCACTCGGGAAAAATTAATAGCAGTGACATTCTTTGCATTTCTTGCTATATTTTTCTGGGCTATATTTGAACAATCACCCAACAGTTTGACCATTTTCGCAAAAGATTATACCAACAGGGTTTTAGAAGGAAATGGAAGTACAATTTACTTAATTGTTAATTCTCTGATGACTGTCTTACCTCTGGCAATTATAACCTGGTTAATGCTAAAAATGTTCAATCAGACATTTAAGACTTATGCGATTGCCAATTTAACTCTAAGTTTAAGCTTTGTCATTATATGGGGAATAGCGGCTTGGATGCTGGTTAAAGATTATTATAGTGCCGGAGTTATATCGCTTTCAGATGAAACACTTGATTTATTAAAAATAACGAAAATTGCAGAACCTATTACTGAAGTACCTGCTACATGGTTTCAAACATTGAACTCGCTATTTATTATAACCCTAGCGCCATTGTTCTCTAAATGGTGGGAAAGCAAATACAATCCAACAGCCAATGTAAAATATGGAATTGGCATGCTGTTTTTAGGAATGGGAATGGCCTGTGTTGCTATTGGAGCAACTGGTATAGAGCCCGGAGCCAAAACAGCATCTGTCAGTATGGTTTGGCTTATATTGGTTTATCTTTTTCATACTATGGGTGAGCTTTGTATTTCCCCGGTTGGGCTCTCTTATGTGAGTAAATTAGTACCTGCCCGAATGATAGCTTTTATGTTTGGAGTATGGTATCTTGCAGTGGCAATTGGTATGAAAGGAGCCGGAATTTTTGGTGAAAATATCGATAAAGTAGCCGACGAACATGGGCTTAGCTATTTTTTCTGGATTCTTACCATAGTTTCTTTAATAATGGCACTTTTATCCTTATTGATGGCTCCGGTAATTAAAAAATTAATGCATGGTGTCAGATAATTAACTTATCTTTGGTATTCTTTTTGTTATATTTGAAAAAAAATTCACAACAATGAAAAAACTAGCTATTACTTTATTC
>CAMFLD010000313.1 GCA_945957245.1 uncultured Flavobacterium sp.
GTAAAAAATTGTGGAATAAAAAATTTAAGAATATAAATCAGTCAATAAAATGCAGAGAATAATCAAAGCCTTTGGATATCAAAAAATAATTAAATCAGGATATTTTGTAAATTTCGGCTATAAATAGAATTATCTTTTTGAATAGACAAGTTATATAAATAAGTAATACTAAAATAATACATATTCTATAGAAATTAAAATGAGAAGCTCTTGAAATATATTACACGTACAGTCTGGGTTTTATCTGTCGTAAGCTTGTTAACAGACACAGCTAGCGAAATGCTTTATCCTATTATGCCCATCTATTTGAAGACGATAGGATTCTCAATTATCCTTATCGGCGTTCTTGAAGGCGTGGCGGAAGCAGTTGCAGGGCTAAGCAAAGGCTACTTCGGCAAGCTTTCTGATGTCTCAGGCAGGCGAGTACCTTTCGTCCAAATAGGTTATACTCTTAGTATGCTTTCAAAGCCTATGATGGCAATTTTTACCTTCCCTCTTTGGATTTTTTCCGCAAGAACAATTGACCGTTTAGGAAAAGGCATTCGCACAGGAGCAAGAGACGCTATTATTTCTGATGAGGCGACACCGGAAACAAAGGGAAAAGTTTTTGGCTTTCATCGGTCAATGGATACATTCGGTGCAGTTCTTGGACCGTCATTAGCTCTTATCTATTTGTATTGCTATCCAGAAGATTACAAGACACTTTTCTTTATCGCCTTCATTCCCGGAATGTTCGCCGTCCTCGCATCTTTATATCTTAAAGATAAAAAGACTGCGGAAAATAATAGAAAAGAAAAAGTACCTTTCTTTTCTTTCTTGAAATACTGGAATACAAGCCCAACAGAATATCGAAAAGTTGTTTTGGGACTTCTTATTTTTACCTTATTCAATAGCTCTGATGTTTTCTTATTACTGCAAGCAAAACAATCAGGGCTTGATGATACAATGGTTATTGGCGTTTATATCTTTTACAATCTCATATATGCGTTATTTGCGTTTCCAATTGGAATTCTTGCCGATAAGATTGGTTTAAAAACTATATTTCTGATAGGGCTCTTTATATTCGCAATTGTATATTTAGGTATGGCAATAAATACAACCCCTCATTATTTTTTGGGTTTGTTCTTCCTGTACGGAATATACGCTTCATCAACGGAAGGCGTTTCCAAAGCTTGGATTTCAAACATTACCAACAAAAAAGACACTGCTACGGCTATCGGAACATTCTCTGGTCTGCAAAGTATTTGTGCAATGCTCGCAAGTTCGCTAACGGGGCTTATCTGGTTTAAATTCGGCTCAACAATAGCGTTCCTGACAACGACAATAGCCACTTTAAGTGTGATTATCTATTTTCTCACTATTTCTAAATATCCCGCCAACGAAGAAGTTTAGATTTGTTAACTTCTTAAATAAGCGGTAATTAATTTCATAAAAATTGCGCTGTAAAATCTTGTGCATATTGCTTTATCATTTCCCGCACTTCTCTGAAATGATTATCGATTTCATTTGATGTCCCAACTGTTTTTGACGGGTCTGGGAAATTGTGATGGAATCTTTGCGCCCTGGTCGGGAAAAATGGGCAATTTTCCTTAGCGTTATCACAGACTGTAATCACAAAATCGAAATCAACACCCATATATTCATCAATATTGTTAGAAGTATGTTTTGAAATATCGATACCATCTTCTTTCATAAATTGAATGGCTTTTGGATTTACCCCGTGCGTTTCAACCCCTGCGCTAAAGATTTCGGCTTTATCTTTTGCAAAATGCCTTAAATAGCCTTCCGCCATTTGGCTACGGCAACTATTACCTGTACAGAGAACTAATATTTTTTTCATGTTTAAACAAATAACCAAATAATGTTAATAATACAAAATTTTGCATCCCATCCGAAAATGAGTTGCAGGACAATAACCGAAGTTGTGATAACAATCGGTTTTTTATGGCGTAAGAAAAATGCCTTAAACTTAACAGCAGTTTCCATCTGGCGCGCAACAAATACCGTCATTTCCTGAAAGCTTCACCTTTTCTTTTTTGTCTGGAATTCCGCAATTCTCTTTTGCAAGGCAATCTGTTTTTTTGGCAAGCAAAACGAAGTTTTTACCGTCAAAGCCCAAATCGTATTTACCAATCGTTTTAGATTGGTATTCGACTTCGATTTCCAAATCTTCCATACCGAGAACACGCTCGGATAAACCGATAATGTTCATGAGTTTTTGCGGTTTCAAACGGTGGTCGTAATCGTCAGCATCCCACAATTGAAAATTTGCAACTTTCTCGTTTCTGACAGTACCGCCGCAATCAATAAAATGTTTGGTCACAACCCCGACTTCCGTTACATGAAAATGTTCCGGCACAAACGAATTATCTTCCAGTTTGAAGTTTACGCTTTCCGCACCATCGAGATACGCTTTTAATTCTGATAGTTTCATAGTTTTATCCTTTTATATTTAACAGCAATTGTTTTTCTTTTTATCCAGCCCTTTGGAAATCCCTGCAAAGTATGATTGCAATGTTTCAAGTGCCGTTTCATCAATGCAGTAGCAAATAGCCGTTCCCTCTATCGTTCCTTTTATCAAACCTGCATTTTTGAGTTCTTTGAGGTGTTGGGAAACTGTCGGCTGTGCAAGTGATACTTCACTGACGATATCGCCGCAGATGCAGGTATCGACTTTCATCAGGTATTCCATGATGGCTATTCGTGCAGGATGCCCCAAAGCTTTTGCCATCATTGCGATTTTGTTTTGTTTCTCTGTAAAGAGGTCTGTTTTTGTAGCTCCCATAACTTATATATCCTTTCATTGCAATATTACGATATATATTCAAATTGTCAATATCTTTAATGTTAAATTTAGATCATTAAAAAACTGCTGATAAAACAGCAGCTAAAACAGAAAACAACATTAAAAGCTAATTTTGGTACAGCAATAAAAGCTAAAAATAGTAATTAATATTTTCAATTAATACCAACCTTTGGGTTTTGCAATAGTCGTCCCATCAATAACGTCAGTGAATTGTGACGCAGCTATATTTGCAGTTCTTATATTTTTTTGAAAATCTGCATACTGAGAAAGTTGCTTGGAAGCAAAACTTTTTCCATTTGCATTTCCTGTCGGTGTTATCAATCCGAGAATTTTTTGAGGATGGTGAAGCTTAACAAGCCTCATTGCTTCCGCCAAATCACTATCATTTGAAACAATAATTGCACAATCATATAAATTTAACCATGCGTCATTTAAAATATTAACCGCAATATTTACATCTGACCCCTTCTCTTCTGTCTTAATGACTTCAGCAAATTTTTGACCATTTATAGGGTTCACCAATCTTGCGGAAACAGGGTGGCTAAGAAAATGACCGTAAAAAACCTCTACTTGAGGGCAAGTCTGAATAGCTCTTAGATAAGCATCCTGTCTATGTGGTTTACCAGGATCTGAATACTCTGGCTTAACGCGAGCAGTAAAGTATTTTATCTTTTGAATGTCATTGTGATTATTCAAGAGACCTTTAAAAAGTCTCATGAGGTCAAGCCACTTATACCGTGTTCCTTTAAGAGAGCGGTAATATAGATTGAAGCCATCGATATAAATATAAGTCCGATGCATTTGAGCCCTACCGCAAAAAGCGAGGGCCTCTTTAAAAAGAGGCCCTGCAGCCCATGACAAAATCATGGGGGATGTAATAGCTTGATAATACCTAAAAAAAGTTAACGGTCAATTAAAAATCGCCCCTTTATTGAAAATAAAAATCAAAAAAGTAAAAAGACCATATGTCTCAATTAGTTACTTAAACTATTGTTTAAATTGAATTTTAAAAAATCCCAAGCTTTGTTCTATCCTAAATATATAAAGCTAGCTTAATACCTTATAACCTTCTTTATATCTCTATACCTGTATAACTTTTACAATTAGATTAAATAAAAATACACGTTCATAAGCTTGCAATGAAAAAATAAAAATATGAGCCAATTTATCTACAGTACGAATTTCAAAGACTATTTTACAACAGTCCAAATAGGATGGGATGAGGCACTACAACGC
>CAMFLD010000314.1 GCA_945957245.1 uncultured Flavobacterium sp.
CTTTGTCCTTCACTTCGCCATGAGCGTAGTGCATGCACAAAAACTGCCACAAAGAAATATTAGGGGTTTCTTCCTGATGTTCATTGAAATGTTCTACCAATGCAGGCAATTTCAACAACTCATGGAACTGTGTTGTTGAGAATATGTAGATTGATAAAAATGTCAAGGCCAGTAACCTCATTTCAATTTCTATGTTTAATCAGTCAAATTTAGTAATAATGATAATTAGAAATATAAAGCATCATCATTTTTTCTTATAATCCTTCAAATTAAGGGTTATGAATATTTTTTTTAAGCTTTCTTATTATCATTTTCAAGCGCATGGATTACCATTTTTACCTGATCGGCATCGATGCGTTTTGCACTAATTATTTTGTTTTTGTCTAAAATGTAAATTACCGGAGTAGAGTATACGTCATACTTTTCGATAGCATTGTTATAATGTGCTCCGTCGTAGACATTAATCCAAGGAATATTATGGTCTGCAATGTATTTGAGGTATTTGTCTCCCTCGTGCTGCATGTAAACGCTAAACACTTTTACATCTTTCTTCTCTTTCATCAATTCGTTATACTGTTCCAATAGAATAGGAATTTCCTTTTGGCAGTGGCTGCAATCAACATCCCAGAAAACAAGAATTGTGTATTCTGCTTTGACATCGCTTAGTTTGACAAACATTTTTTGAACCTGATCAACATTTTTGTAAAAAACATTGGTCATTTCTTCACTGTTCTTGGCATCTTCAAAACCAAGGGCTTTCATTTTACTGAAATCTTCAGCCTTAATCATAAAAAGTTCGGGAGCTTTAGCGCCTACCAAAAGAGGTTTCAGTTTATCAGCACGTTTGATGATTTTCTGGACAATATCCGGGTCTTCATAGATGCCGTCTGCCTTTCCGGTTTTGAAATAAGCATCCGACATGTGTACAAATACTTTGTCGAAGCCCATCATTTTTGATGTTTCGTAAGTATAGGTAAAATGAGCCAGTAAAAGTTTGTACATCAATGATTTTGGATTGGTGCGGCTCATAATTTTGTCAATCTCCACACTTACACTGTCGGGATGTTTTACTACAATCGATTCAAAGTAGCGGTTTATTTTGTTTTTGAAAAATGGATTCCGCATGGTGGCATCATCGCCAAAATCGATACTATCCCAATAATGTTTTTTATAATATTTAAATTGCTGAATACTGTCCGGTCTGCCGTTAGAAGCTTTTGGAACATCTTTTAGCAATTTTTCAGCCTTGATATTCATAACATTTCCAATAAAAGTACCTTGATGATCGGTTATGAATTTTTCTTCATATTGCTGGATTGCTTTTTCAAGTTCCTGTTGTTTCTTGTTGAGGGCCAGAGAATCTTTTTTAGTTAATAGTTTGTTTTGGCTTTTATAATCCATAAATGCTTTGTTCTGGTCATTCATGAACTGTACATACTTGAAAAAATCATTTTCTTCTTTTGAATTTGCTGCAGTAAGCTCTTTTCCAATATTGGCACTGGCTTCGCTTGATAATTCGAGCTTTTGATTGTTATCATCAACAAAGAAATCAAAATAGATGGCTTTACCCTGACTTACCAAAGAATAAATTCCCTTGTCGAGTTTCTTTTTTCCTTTAAAAACTATTTTACCATTTTTTATAGACTTACAGGTATCCTTAAGTAGTGTTTTATCAAATTGATAATAAGTAAGGTATGCTAAAGTGTCCGGACAGTTTTTTAAGTTGATGGTAATTTCATAACCTGATTGTGCTACCGAAAAAAGTGTGGCAAAACAAAAAGCTAAAGCAAAGTATAATTTCTTCATAGAATATTATTTAGTACGTCAAAAATACTCTATTTGTAAAATAAACAATAGTCGGGATGTTTAAAATTTTCTTAAAAATAACAGGTCAATCGCAGGAAATCTATCGATGAATATCACTTTGTTTGCGATTTAAAGATTTTTTTTCCCGTTGAACGATTTTTAATTCAGGATTAAATTATTGTTAATAAGTTTGATTAGAATTTCAAAATGCCACAACAACTAACAGTCATGAATCATATATTCAATCCTATATACCGACAAGATTATTTAAAAGGATATTCTAATGGTCAAAATCCCTACCTGGACATTCAGGAAAATCAAAATGAAGCTTATATTTATGGTTTTAATCAGGGAAGGTTAGACTATGAACGGATGAACGGAAAGATTATTCATGGCATTCCTAAACTTATTGTTACCAACAAAGTTTTAGAAGATTTTCTTTTGGCAGGTATGTTGGGAATAAGTATCAACGATGATGATTATACCGCTTTTCAGATTGATGTTATTTCTAAATGGTACCAAAGCGGAATCGAGAAATACAATCCCAACCAAAGCAGTTATCTTTTAGCCATATTGGAAGAAAACGGAATTGAAATAATCTAACTTTATTCCAACATTAGCTGCATGATGATACTATGCAGCCAGCGGTCAAACTTAAAGCCGCTTTCTTTTATATTGCCTACTATTTCAAATCCGTATTGTTGATGAAACCTGATGCTTGTTAGGTTTTCGGAATCAATAACACCAATCATAGTGTGCAGTTTTTGCTGTTTTGCTAATTCGATAAGGCGCTGTAAAAGTATTTTTCCAATTCCTTTATTATGTGCTGATGGTGCCACATAAACGGAATGTTCCACTGTAAATTTATAAGCTTCCCTAAATCGGAACTCACTGTAATAACCAAATCCAATTACTTCATCATTCATCGTAGCCACAATAACAGGAAACCCTTTTTTCAGTTTTTCTTCAAAAATGAACTGCTGCTGCTCAAGAGTACGGGGATGATAATCATACAGCGCTGTTGAGTTGGCTATGTAATAATTAATGATTTCAATAATAGTTGAAGCATCGCTGGTTTGATAGGGTCTTACTTTTATTTCCATTCCGTAAAAATAAAGAATTTGGAATTAAAATTTATTGAAGAGCAAAGTAATCAGGGCCAACAAACTTTACATTCTAATTTCAATAAAAATTGAAAATTAACGGATTTTTGATTGTATCTTTGTGTTCCTTAAAAAGTAACAATGATTTATCCTAAAATACCTTTAGCGCAAAGCATTATTGAAATATGCCATGCCAAAGGAGTTCACGATATTATTATTTCGCCGGGTTCCAGAAACGCACCGCTGACAATTGGTTTTACCAATAACCCTAAATTTAAGTGTTATAGTATTGCAGATGAACGT
The DNA here is from genome assembly GCA_945957245.1 of uncultured Flavobacterium sp. Classification (GTDB taxonomy): domain Bacteria; phylum Bacteroidota; class Bacteroidia; order Flavobacteriales; family Flavobacteriaceae; genus Flavobacterium. Next base: position 3,213 of record CAMFLD010000314.1, read on the forward strand.
TGTGCTGCTTTTTTTGCATTAGGAATAGCGCAACAGACGCATCGTCCGGTAGCAGTTGTTTGTACCTCAGGATCAGCCTTGCTAAACTATTATCCGGCATTTGCGGAAGCATTTTACAGCCAGATTCCCTTCATTGTAATTTCGGCTGACCGTCCATTGGATAAAATAGATATTGGCGATGGTCAGACCATTCGTCAGGAAAATGTATTTATCAATCATTCACTGTACAACGCTAACCTGACTGAAGAGGCTTCGGTAGCTAATGATGTATTTATCAATGAAGCTATTAATGTGGCTATTGCCCGTAAAGGACCTGTTCATATCAATGCCCCATTTGAAGAGCCTTTATATGAAACTACCAATAAACTTTCAGTAGATTTTAACGTAACAGGATTAGTCAAGCCACATCGTTTGGTTGATGTTGATGATATTATAGCATATTCCACCTTACTCAATCACAGCAAAAAGATATTGGTTTTAGTAGGTGAATGTCCTCCCAATACCATTGAGCAGAGATGGCTCGAACAATTGGCCGCCATGCCATCAGTGGTTGTGATGACAGAAACAACCTCCAATCTGCATCAAAATAGCTTTATCAACGCTATCGATGTGCTTATTACACCTTTTAGCCAAAAAGAGTTTTTAAAACTTCAGCCAAGAGTACTCATCACCTTTGGAGGAATGATTGTGTCCAAAAGGGTAAAGGCTTTTTTAAGAAAATACAAACCAAGGCATCATTGGCATATAGATGAATGGCGGGCTTATGATACTTTTGGTATGCTGACCAAACATTTTGAAGTACATCCCAATCAGT
>CAMFLD010000315.1 GCA_945957245.1 uncultured Flavobacterium sp.
GATTTTATGTTTGCCTGTTCTATGTATCCCGGTGATCCCGATTTTCTGGAGAATGTTAGGGAAGAAGTTAAGGATAATGTAACCCGTCTGCAAAATCATCCCAGTCTGGCCTTATGGTGCGGGAATAACGAAAATGATGAAGGATGGCACAATTGGGGTTGGCAGAAACAATACAATTACACCAAGGAAGACTCCACAAAAATCTGGACAGATTACCAAAAGCTATTCCATGAACTTATTCCGCAAACATTGAGTACCATTTTGTCTCCAAATGAAAATCGTTATTGGTCTTCTTCACCTTCTATTGGTTGGGGAAAGAAAGAAAGCCTTCTCAGTGGTGATTCACATTATTGGGGAGTTTGGTGGGGTATGGAACCCTTTGAGATCTATCAGCAAAAAGTAGGACGGTTTATGAGTGAATTTGGTTTCCAGGGAATGCCTGACCTGAAGACTTTTGAGACTTTTACTTCTAAGAATGAACTCCATTTTGAATCAGCATCTGTCAAAATCCATCAGAAGCATCCAACGGGATATAAAACTATAAATGAATATATGGCACGGGATTATGTCATTCCAACCCAATTTGAAGATTATATTTATGTTTCCCAACTTCTTCAGGCCAAGGGAATGAAAACGGCTATCGAAGCGCACCGAATGGCTAAACCCAACTGTATGGGAAGTCTATTTTGGCAATTAAACGATTGTTGGCCGGTAACTTCATGGAGTTCCGTTGATTATTATGGAAGATGGAAAGCATTTCAATATCAGGCAAAGAGAAGTTTTGAAAACATACTTGTTCAAATCAAAGAAAGTAAAGATGCTTACGAAGTTTATGTCACTAATGATAATTTAGAATCTTACGAAGGAAATTTTGAAATCAAATTATTGGATTTTAAAGGCGAAACGGTTTGGAATACCAGTCTTCCGGCAAAGGTTTCAGCCAATTCAAGCTCAAAATATTACGAAATTCCAAAGCATTTTAACCAGGAAGCTTTAAAACATCAGGTGCTTTCGGTAAAATTTGCATCAAGCTCAAAAATATTTCAATCGGAGTACTACTTCGTTAATCCAAAAGAGCTGCAATTAACCAAGCCTAATATAAGAATAAGCAAAATTGACGAGTTGACTTATCGGATTATTTCTGATGTTTTAGCTAAAGATGTTTTTCTTTCTGCAGATGAAGACACATTTTTCAGTGACAATTATTTTGATCTTTTACCCAATCAGGAGCATATTATAAAACTCGATAAGCCGATTAAACAAATCAAAGTAAAATCATTATTTGATACATTGCCATAAAAAAGGCTGCCAAAATCGACAGCCTTTTTTATGAATTTATAACTCTGGATTATCTTTGTTTAACAACCTTGATTATTTTCTCTTTATCATCAGCCGCAACCTTAATGAAATAAGTTGCTTCTGCCAATCTTGATAAATCCATCTTAACTTCAGTTGTGTTGGTTTTTTCAACAGCAATAATCTGACCAAGCATGTTCATTAGCGTAAGTTCTGTAATTTCTTTATTGTATGAAATAGTGATCACAGATGAAGTTGGATTTGGATAATAGGTTAAATGCAAATCATCAAACTCTGCATTGCTTAAACTTACTGTAACCGTGACTGCAAATGGCTGGCTTGGACAGGTAGTAGACAAGGCTACAGCATAATAGGTTGAGCCGTTAGTTAATACTGTTGTTGAGGGCAGAGGATTGCTCAAAGAAAGTGCATCTGCAAGTGAGGCATACCAGTAAACATCACTAGGATTTACTACAAGATTGGCAATAGTAGCGTCATTCAAATTGATTACATCAAAGACCTGAGTTGAACTTCCGGTTGGTGTTGGCGTAGTATTGACTACGATAGTCATTGTTGTAGTGGCGGCACATTGTCCGGGGTCTGGATTAAACGTATAAGTTGTTGTAACTGTATTGTTTAATGCCGGTGACCATGAACCTGTATAACCATTATTGGAAGTTGTAGGTAATGCTACTAAAGGATCGCCATTACAAATTGCCGCAACTGGAGTAAAAGTTGGTATTATCGGTTGGATTACCGTTACGGATAAAGTGGTAGCAACGGCACACTGCCCGGCAGTTGGTGTAAACGTATACGTGCCAGAAGCAGTGTTGTTGAAAGCAGGGGACCAAGTTCCGGTGATGCCATTATTAGATGTAACTGGCAACGGAGAAGCACCGCCTGAGCAAATTGCCGATATGGCACCAAATGAAGGCGATACGGGTTCGTTAACAGTTATAGTTAAACTAGTTGATGCTGCACATTGCCCTACATCAGGAGTAAAAGTATAAGTTGTTGTAGCAGTATTATCAAGTGCCGGAGACCAGGAACCAGTAATTCCATCGTTGGATGTGGTTGGTAATGGAGCCAATGTCCCTCCGGAACAAATTGGTGCTACAGCAGTAAACGTTGGTATCACTGGCTGATTTACCGTGATAGTCAACGTAGCTGTTGAAGCACATTGTCCCGCATCAGGAGTAAATGTATAAGTTGTGGTAGCTGTATTGTCCAAAGCTGGAGACCATGAACCTGTGTAACCATTATTCGAAGTTGTTGATAAAGCAGCCAAAGCATCACCATTACAAATAGGAGCTACGGCAGTAAAAGAAGGTGTTATTGGCTGATTTACCGTAATCGTCAATGTTGCTGATGTTACACATTGCCCCGCATCCGGAGTAAAGGTGTAAGTTGTAGTAACTGTATTGTCTAAAGCTGGAGACCAATTTCCGGTGTATCCATTGTTGGATGTTGTTGGTAAAGTGGCTAAAGTATCACCATTACAAATAGGAGCTACTGCAGTAAATGTCGGGGTAATAGGTTGGTTAACCGTAACAGTTATTGAAGCTGTTGTAGCACACTGATTAGCATTTGGAGTAAAACTATAAATTCCGGAAGCTGTGCTGTCAAAAGCAGGTGACCATACTCCACTTATACCATTATTTGAAGTAAAAGGCAATGGCGAAGCATCACCGTTACAAATTGGCGCTAAAGCATTAAACGTTGGTGTTACCGGTTGATTTACAACAACGGTAATAGTAGTAACAATTCCACATTGTCCGGCATCCGGGGTAAAAGTGTAAGTTGTTGTTGTCGTGTTGTCTATTGCAGGGGACCAAGTTCCGGTGATGCCATTATTAGATATTGACGGTAATGTAAACGAACCTCCATTACAGATTGGCGCAATAGCTGTAAACGAAGGAACAATTGTTGGCTGATTAACTGTTATAGTCAAAGTGGTTTGTGCGGCACATTGCCCTGTATCAGGAGTAAAAGTATAAGTTGTTGTAGCAGTATTATCAACTGCCGGCGACCAGGAACCAGTAATTCCATTGTTGGAAGTTATAGGTAATGATGCTAATGTGCCTCCGGAACAAATGGGTGCTATCGCAGTAAACGTTGGTATAACAGGCTGATTTACTGTAATGGTCAACGTAGCTGTTGAAGCGCATTGTCCCGCATCAGGAATAAATGTATAAGTCGTGGTAGCTGTATTGTCCAAAGCTGGTGACCATGTTCCTGTGTAACCATTATCAGAAGTGGTTGGAAGAGCTGCTAAAGCATCACCGTTACAAATAGGAGTTACCGCCATAAATGTCGGAGTAATTGGTTGGTTAACCGTAACAGACAGGGTAGTTGTTGTAGCACACTGATCAGCATTTGGAGTAAAACTATAAATTCCGGAAGCTGTGTTGTCAAAAGCTGGCGACCATACTCCGCTTATACCATTATTTGAAGTCGATGGTAGCGGTGATACATCACCGTTACAAATAGGCGCTAAAGCATTAAATGTTGGTGTTACCGGTTGATTTACAACTACAGTAATAGTAGTAGCAATTCCACATTGTCCGGCATCCGGAGTAAAAGTGTAAGTTGTTGTTGTCGTGTTGTCTATTGCAGGCGACCAAGTTCCAGTAATGCCATTATTAGATATTAACGGTAATATAAACGAACCTCCATTACAGATTGGCGCAATAGCTGTAAACGAAGGAACAATTGT
>CAMFLD010000316.1 GCA_945957245.1 uncultured Flavobacterium sp.
AATCCGATGAACGTTATTACATTTTATTTAACGTTGCGGTAAAAACAAAAACGGCCTCGTTTTTAAAACGAGGCCGTCCCAATTTGAAATAATTACAAGCGCATAATTATTTTGTAGCTTTTGCGTCTTTTGAAGCTTCAGCTTTTTCCGCTTTTTTCTCAGCTTTTTTCTCAGCTTTCTTAGCGTGTTTTACTTCTTTTTTAGCTTCAGCTTTAGCTGGAGCAGGTGTAGCTGTTTGAGCATTTACCATTGCAGTAGTTCCTAAAACTAAAACTGCTAACATCATTAATTTTCTCATGATTTCTATTTTTTTAAATTAATAAACAACATTTCTTGTTATTTTGATAAGACAAATTTAGAACTGTTAAATGAAGATTAAATGAAGATTTTGGGGATTGTTAAATTTTAACATTTTTTTCTCACTTTTCTGAAGAAAAAAAGCCGGTATAAAACTACCGGCTTCACAGGAATAAAAACCAACCTATGCATAACCTCATCGGATCTCCCAAGCCGCTGAGGTTAAATCTTTGAATTTATTTTTTGGCACTTGAAGCTACCGGTTTTGGTGCTTGTGCTGTTTTAGCTCTTCTAACCGCTTTTTTGTGTTTTCTGATAGAAATTTCTTTTACAGCTGATCCTTTAGCGGCAACTGGTTTTGCATTTGCGAAAGCTGCTGTTCCTAGAACAAGCATGGCTAACATTACGATTCTTTTCATGATTTCTAAATATTTGAATTAATAAATAACGCTTTGTTATTTTTTCTATACCAAAATTAGAATCTGAAAATGAAGCTAAAATGAAGATTGACAGCGGAATGGAAAGTTTAACTTTTCTTTTTGAAATCACTAGGGAAATCTACTATAAAAGTGGTGCCTGAATCGACTTCTGATTTTACTTTTACATCAATATGATGGAATTTGGCAATACTTTCTACTATAGCCAAACCTAAACCCTGACCTTCCTGCTCAATATTGATGCGGGTAAAACGTTCAAATATTTTTGCCTGCTGGGCTTCTGTCATCCCTTTTCCGGTATCAGAAATGCTGAGTTGGTAAATATCATCCAAGAATGCAGCTTTTATTGTGACGCTTCCTTTTGGGACATTGTACTTAATGGCATTCAGGATGAGATTATTAATCATAATACGGATGAGCGTGTGGTTTCCCGTAAAGGTAAAACCGTCATGAACCTCATTGCTGATGGTAAGTTCTTTTTCTTCAATACGGTCTTCATAATCTTCCAGGATTTCGGCTATAGTAGCTGCAACGGATACCCTTTCGTTGATGGCAAACTGGTTGTTGTCGATTTTTGAAATGAGCAAAAGGTTATTGATTACTTTTTTTAGCAAATCCAATGTCCGAAGCGAACTCACGATTTTATCAATTCCTTCATCGTCTATGGATTCGTTTTGAAGCAGATTTTCAAATCGGTTTTTTAAAAGTGAAATGGGAGTCAGCAACTCGTGTGATACGTTGCCAATAAATTGTTTTTCTTTTTGAAACAAATCATTAATACGAAACATCATTTGATTTAAAGCGGTATCCAGTTCATTGAAATCAGTAGAATGGGTTTTGATAGGAGTATAATCAAAACCATTAGGGTCATTGATATGCCTGATTTTGATATTGATAATTTTATAGAAAGGCTTCAGAAGGTATTCTATAAAAAAAGTATCGGCCAAAAGGGTAATCAATATAATAAAAAACAGCAGCCCGGTAGTGAAGAGCCTGATGGAAAAAGTAAGGTCGTTAATTTCGGCAAGGCTGTTCCCAATTTCAAGCACATAGTTACTGCCACCGTAATTGAAATTGTAATAAAGTACACGGTAATCGTTTTCCTCGTCTTCTATAATACGACGTTCGTTGACGAATTGACTTTTATTTTTGGCTACTTTCTGCGAACGGTAGAGTTGTACGAACTCATTGTGCAGGGTAGAAAAGCTGGCATAGGTTTCAGTAGAATCATTACGGTTCAAAAAGGCATTGATCTCCTCATTGTCCAGATGATCGATGAACTTTTGTTTCTTTTCGAGAATGCCTTTGTCAATATGATAATACACAACTTTTTGAACCAAAACAGGAAGCGAAAACCAAAGCAGCGCGATAATTACTAATCGCGTCAACAGGTTAAAGACCGCTAACTGATGTTTGATTTTCATTTAAATATTGATTCGATAGCCTACATTCCTAACCGTTTCAAACCAATCCAGCTTGGAAAAAGCTGCCAGTTTTTTTCGAAGGTTACGAACGTGTACATCAATGAAATTGGAATCCGAATTAATTTCGAGCACATCACCCCAAACGTGTTCTGTGAGTTGTAAACGGGTAATGACACGGTTTTTGTTTAGGGAAAGATATTGAAAAATATCAAACTCTTTTTTGGTCAAAGCAATAGGTTTATCATCAAAACTTACCTTATAATCCTGAAGCTGGATTTTGAATCCGTGGACTTCGAGTTCGTTGGCTGTAAATCCATGTATCCTGCGTATTACTGCGAAAAGACGTGCTCCCAGTTCCGTTAGGGCAAAAGGTTTGGTCAGGTAATCATCAGCACCGAGTTCGAGGCCATTGATTTTGTCATCGAGTTCACCCCGGGCGGTAATTACAATGACGGCAATTTTTGATTTTGATTTCCGGACAGCTTTGAGTACATCAAAACCACTTCCGTCGGGCAGCCCCAAATCGAGCAGCATCGCATCATAATCGTTTACGGCAATTTCCTCCAAAGCATCGTCACAAGTGGTAACGTGTTTGCACAAATAACCATTTTTAAAAAGATAATCAACCAGTTCGGTGGCCAATTCCCTGTAATCTTCAACTATTAGTACATTCATAGGAACAGATATAATTCAAAAATAATAAAAAAGCCGGTAAATCCCTTCACCGGCTCTTTCAACCTACAATTTCCAAAACTAAAACTCTTAATCCTTTTCGACCATTTCTAAAAAATCTCCCTCTTTATTAAAAACGGCATCAACCCATTTTCCATTGATAGTAATTCCTATTTCGTAGGTAACTTTGTTTTCGTTTGTCATCATTTTTGCAGCCCTTTTGATATTGTTTTTAGGGTAGTTCTTTGCCATATATTCTTTAATCTTGGCCGGAATATCAGTTTCCTTCATTCCAATCTGCAAAACCTTAAATTGTCCAAGAGCATTGTAGACCGCAGTCATGCTGGTATCATTTATCATAAAATCAGCTTCGTAACTTAACTGGTCGTTATCTTCTCCGTCAAATTCCTTTCTCCATACAGGCTTTACTTTTGGAAAATCTTTCTCAAAAACTTTGATTACCTGAACAGGAGGTTCAACACCATTTGGTTTTTCTACTGTTTGTGCCTGAATAAAACAGGAACATAAAAAGGCGATGGTAAAGGCTATTTTTTTCATGATCCGAATTGTTTTATCAATTAATTACAAAACAAAGCTACTACCATAAAATGAAGATGAAATGAAGAAAAGGGCTTGGTATCATAATTTCTTTAAACGACGAATTTGCTTTATGAAAAACATCGGTCTATTCATGGGAAAAAACAGGCATTTCGTGAAAACGACCCTTTTATTCATGGTAATGTTTGGACTTTTGCTTAACATTTAAATCTACTAAATATGAAAAGACTATTACTTTATTTTATTCTGATGGCAAATTCTGTGGCGTTTTCCCAAATAGCGTTTTCCAGTTTTTCGACATCAAATATTGCTGATAATTCGGCAAGCCTCAATGCTTATGTGACAATTAATTGTGCCAATGGTGGAAATTTCCATGCGCAATATTCGACTTCGTCTTCCTTTTCTTCTTTTACAAATGCAACAGGAGGAAGTGTTTCTGTATCCTACGCCAGAACTATAAATATTTCAGGATTGACTCCCGGGACAATTTATTATTGGAGGTATTACGGAAATTTAGGAACAGGCTGTAATCAAACTGTGGTTTATTCCCCAATACAAACTTTTACCACTACTAATACTGTTCCGGCAGTCCCGACGATTTCCAATATAGTCGTTAATAATG
>CAMFLD010000317.1 GCA_945957245.1 uncultured Flavobacterium sp.
AGTTTTTGTTTTATCCGATTTTATTAAGAAGTTTAAATACTAATCGTCTGTAGGAACTGCTTCAGAATTATGCTTTGTGTCGTCCTTTTTCTTATCTTTATCATCCTTTTTATCCGTCATGTGGAGATAATCCGGAAGAAAAGAATCGTCATGAACCTGACTATTTTGTGAATCTGCCTTATCAAGTTTGGCATTTTTAAAAATCTTATTGACTAATTCCTTAAAAGTATCAAAATCAACTTCATAGGACATCCCCAAACCTTGGGTGTAGCCTATTCCCTGTCCTATATAGGTAATATCGTTTTCTTTATTGAAAACCCTCAAACTCAGAGTTCCGTCTTTGTTTACACGGTATTGTACTTCAAGGTCTCCCACAATAGCCGTTTCGGTAATTCCTCCCACGGGAACTCCAACTTTTCCATTAACAGTAATTCTATCATTTATTCTGGATGATACCGTTACTCCAAAACGACCATCAGTCTGCTGACCCGGAGTTCTGTCGGCAACAACATACTCGGGTGCAATCGAAATCTTATCATCTTTACCGGAGAAAATATCTTTAAACAAGTCGCCCGCTTTTTCAAACAGATTATTAGACAACTGACTCTGGCTTACTCCTTCCGGGCTTAGAAAACTACCGGTGGAAAGTAAATATAAAGCCTGTGTCTGACGTTTGTCCTTATCATCCAACTGGTATTGGATTTCTGATTTTAAAGAACTGGAGACGGTTGGAAAATTAATATTAAAATCAGGTTCCGGATTCATTAGACTTCCTCTAACTCCAATGACTACTTCAACCTTTACTTTCTTATTCACCGATGGATTGTTAATCAAAACTGCAGGATTGGCTCCACCGGGTACATCATATACTGCTTCCAAATTTAATTGTGCTGCCAATGGATCTCCCTGCCATGTTATCGAGCCTCCTTTTTTTACTGTAAATGGTTTACCTATTAAACCTCCATATTTAAAGTTATATGAACCTGATACCACAGAAAAATCTCCAAACATCTCAAATTTTCCAAGGGTATTGATTCGGAATAAGAGTGTTCCGTTTCCTTTACCTTTCATTCCGTGACCGCTTTCCCGATTCAGAATGACCTCAATATTAGCCACCTCAGTAATATCAAAGTTGAATTCCAACTCCAATCCACTGTCATTTTTAGGCGGAGAAACTTTTTCTTTTTTCTTTTTGGCCTTTTCTTCACGGGTCAGGAAATGAATGTATTTATTATCAGAAATGGCTTCAGCATCATTGATTGGTATTTTGATGTCGGTTCCTTTTGCCGACTCGGCATCTACCTTTATCATCAAATTGCTGGTAGGCCCTTTTACTGTTGCCGAACCATTCATAAAGGCAGTTCCGTAATAAGCGGCATCTTCATGGTCAACTGTATTTAAAGCTAACAATCGGTTGGAGTTGACTGCCAAATCAAGCTGCCAGTCTCCAAATTGTTTGTGCTTTATAAAACCGCTAAGGCTTCCTTTAGTTTTAAATTTGGTATCGGTAATATCCGTTTCCCTGATAATGAACTTGCTTTCGGTGACATCTACAATTGAATTATTGTCAAAAACATAGTCGGTGCCCAAATACGGAATGGTGAGCCCTGCATCGTTTACAAACAGACGCCCGTTGTAATCCAAATCATTGATATTACCATCAATACGGGCATTACCCGAAGCAAAACCACGAATATTGGTAATCACGTCACCTCCTATCTTGCCTAAAACCCCCAGATTGAATCTGTCAAAACTCAAATCAACATCAAGCAAAGTCTGGTTGTCTACAATCTGAATATCGCCGTCGGCTGTAAAAGCTTCCACATTATCATTCTCGAGATTGGAATTCAAGTGGAATTTACGCAGGGTTTCATCTCCTTTTATGTCAAGGTTCATTTTACCCAACAGAATATTGTTGACTTTAAGGCTGTCGATACGAAGGGTTGATGTGGGCTGGAATACCGTATTGCTTTGTTTGAAATCAATCTTACCATTCAGGTTTCCGTCAAAGCGGAATTTTTCGACATCTGGTGTGACTTTATTTAAATTGACATTGTCAAAGGTGAGATGCAGGTCTTTATTCTGCTTACCATTGAGCAATCCGACAAAATTGATACTTTCATCTCCATGGGAAACAATAAGGTTTTCAAAGGAGAAATTGCTTAATTTTTTATCAAAAACGATCTTATTGTTATCCCGATTTTCCTTTTCGTTAAGGAACCACAGGTAATCTTTAAACTGCAATTCCGACTTATTGAAACCGATTACATTTTTGTTTTCTTTATTAATGGTATGGTAAAAATTCAGATTGTAAAAATCATTTCCCTGTCTGCCGCCTTTGAACTCAGTCCTAAATTTGAGCGTATCATTTGAAAACGTATTAATCATACTGAAATCCCGAATTTTGTAATGCTTGGTTTTAATGGAATCCAATTGTACATAAGCATTATAAAGCGGGTTTTTGTTATCTACCTGAACAAGAATGTTATCAAATGTATTGTTGTAAGCCACTATCTGAGGCGAAGTAAAATCGAGTTTAAAATTCCTGCTGTCTGAACTAATATTTCCTTTAAGTTTAGTACTCTTGGCTATCGAAATATCCGGATTAAAAATCTCAATAAGCTTACTATTGATATCGAAATCAAATTTGAGATATTGATTGGGCAGCACTTTGTTTGGCTTATAATTAGCATAAAAAGTACCTAAAGAATTTTCAACCATTTTCTGCAACTGGCTGAATTTGTATTTCCCAATAACCGAGCCTTCTATAGCATCGGGAGAACTAATAGTAATTGACCGTTCGCCCTGTGCGTCAAAACTTGAGTTAGCGGTAAGGTAGTCTACAAAATAAATGTCCTTTTTGTTTTGGTAGGACGAATTGGAAAGTTCCAGTTTCCCTTTTAGGTTATCCAATGAATTTCCCATGGCCTTAACCACAATATCTCCCTTGAATACGGAAATGGAATCTTTGATGAAATTGAGTTTGACTAAGTTGGCATAATCAATTTTCGAATGGAAATCATAGATATTTTCTTTTTTGGACAAGTCCAGGATTCCATTGAAATCCATAAAAAGGTTAGGGTCATTTACATAAAACTTACCTTTGAATATAGGATGTTTAAAACTTCCGTCAACAATGATTTTAGTATAGTTGTACCCGTTATATTTCAGTTGGAATATATCTCCTGCAAATGTGGTATTGACATATTTTTGGTTGAATCCTTTTCCGTCTACATCCAGATTCATACTTACTTTGCCAATGCTTCGGTCATTCAGCATAGCTCCTACATCAAAACCATCAAGGATTACATTTCCGTTGTATTTGGCATTATCAATATTTTCCAAATCAGAGATATGCAAATCAGACTCGATAATCCCAAGCGCTGTGTTCATCACAAAGTCTGAATTGATGTATTGCTGTGTCACTTCAACATTTCCTGCAAAATTAAACTGCCCCAGCTTCTTGAGGGAAGTTGGCAGTTTTTTACCAAGAATATTAGGTAATAACTTAGTAAGATCATCATAATTCGAAGAAATCCTTTTGAATTTTCCTTTCATGTAAAATTTTCCGGGGCTTCTTGGAAACAGGTTTTTGAAATTAACATTCCCCCGGATATTGGAAAATTTATAATCCTGAAGCTCCATATTCGTAGCGTAGAAATTATTCAGTGTTCCTTTTATTTTGGACTTTAAGGAAAATTTCTGATTCTTATCCAGCTCGCTGTAAAAATGACGGATATCATTGGTTGCCAGCCTCGAACTGTCGATGGTTACATCAAATTTAACCCGATTATTGAAATCACTGAAATCATGGTCGTCTTTGTTGTAGTGCAGGACTACATTTCCTTTCAGATAGGATTCCTTTGTGGTTACTGCCAGTTTGTCTAAGATGATATTTTTCTTGGTATATGTAAAGTTTGAAGTCAGGTTTTCCACCTGCACGCCTCGATGATCATGAAAATTCATTTCATAAATCGTAGTGGTAACATTGGGAC
>CAMFLD010000318.1 GCA_945957245.1 uncultured Flavobacterium sp.
GGAAAAAGGAATATTATAAGCATAGCCAAAAGACAAAGCTACTTCGCTTCCTGTGAAATTAGAGGTTTTAACTCCATTTTCATCGTATCCATCAAATTTTCCGTAATTCACGTAATTGACTCCTCCAAAAAAAGTCTGCACATGGCGGTCATAAGTATAGGCATAAGAAGCTGTACCATAAGTCACTTCACCATAAAGGCTTCCGTAATTCAACGACAATTTGTTGTCCATATCGGCATTAATATTAGCCGGATTAAAATGTGCCTGGTTGACATCACTGTCATAAAAGGTAATTACCTTTCCTCCCAAAGCGGCCTGTCTGGGAGAAGTCACGAGGTTCAAAAAACGATATATCGATTTTCCTCCTATCTGACCAAAACTGCTCAAACCGGCTAAACAAAATCCAATACAAATTACTTTTTTAAACATTCAAAATTGACTTAGGCTATTTACTATAACGGAAATGCGAAGATATTATTTTATATGGTACGAAAAAAAGTTAAACAAAAAAGGCACAAGCTTAATTCTGCTCATGCCTTTCATGATTCTTTTATAATGAAATTATAATTTTTTGGAGTTCTTAACCTTTTCAGTTGTAAGCGCTACCGCAATCACTTCACTCATTTCCTTTACATAATGAAATTTCAGTCCTTCAATGTATTCCGGTTTGATTTCATCAATATCGGTTTTGTTTTCATGACATAAAACAATTTCCTTGATGTTGGCTCTTTTAGCAGCCAGAATCTTCTCTTTGATTCCTCCTACCGGCAAAACTTTTCCACGCAGTGTTATTTCACCTGTCATGGCAATGCTTTTCTTGATTTTCCTTTGTGTCAATAGGGAAACCAGAGAAGTAAGCATAGCGATTCCGGCACTTGGTCCATCTTTTGGTGTTGCTCCTTCCGGAACGTGAAGATGGATATTATACTTGGATATCATGTCAGGCTCCAGACCAAATTGCTCTGCGTTCGATTTAATATATTCCAATGCAATGGTGGCGGATTCCTTCATGACAGTTCCAAGATTACCGGTAAGAGTAAGATTTCCTTTTCCTGATGAAATCAATGATTCTATAAAAAGTATATCACCGCCAACAGATGTCCAGGCCAAGCCTGTTACAACACCAGCTACATCATTATTTTCCGATTTATCACGGGCTAGTTTTGGTGCGCCTAGTATTTTGACAATATCTTCATCGGTTACCTTGGTATTATACTCTTCTTCCATCGCCACCGATTTGGCCGCATTACGAATAACCTGAGATATTTTTTGTTCCAAATTCCTTACTCCGGATTCTCTAGTATAACCATCAATGATTGCTTCCAATTGCTTTTTGCCAATAGTCAAATCTTTTGGTTTTAATCCGTGTTCTTTCAGTTGTTTTGGCAGTAAATGTTTACGGGCAATTTCTATCTTTTCTTCAATAGTATAACCTGTCATTTTGATTACTTCCATCCTGTCCTTAAGTGCGGGCTGAATGGCTCCCATATTGTTGGAAGTGGCAATAAACATTACTTTTGACAAATCATAACCCAGCTCAAGGAAATTATCATAAAAATCACTGTTTTGCTCTGGATCCAGGACTTCCAATAAGGCTGAAGACGGATCGCCCTGATGCGAGTTAGACAGCTTATCAATTTCATCCAAAACAAAAACCGGATTAGAGGTTCCTGCTTTCTTCAGACTTTGTATAATCCTTCCCGGCATAGCTCCGATATAGGTTTTTCGGTGGCCACGTATCTCGGCTTCATCTCTTAAACCTCCTAATGAAATCCTTACATATTCCCTACCTAATGCTTCGGCTATAGATTTCCCAATAGAAGTCTTTCCAACACCCGGAGGACCTGTAAGACAAAGGATTGGCGATTTCATATCATTACGCAGTTTTAATACTGCCAAATGTTCAATGATACGTTTTTTAACATCTTCCAAACCAAAATGGTCACGATCTAAAATAGACTGTGCTCTTTTCAAGTCGAAATTATCTTTTGAATATTTATTCCAGGGTAATTCCAAAAATAGCTCTAAATAATTCCTTTGAATACTATAATCCGGAGATTGAGGATTCATACGTTGCAGCCTTGAAATTTCTTTTTCAAAATGCTTGGCTGTTTTTTCATCCCAGGATTTGTTTTTGCCTTTTTGACGCATTTCTTCAATTTCCTGCTCATTTGAAACACCACCCAATTCTTCCTGAATGGTTTTCATCTGCTGGTGAAGGAAATATTCACGTTGCTGCTGATCAAGATCAAAGCGGACTTTAGACTGAATGTCATTTTTAAGTTCCAGCTTCTGATGCTCAATGTTCATATAGCGCAAGGTTTCCAATGCTCTTTCCTTCAGAACATTTACTGCCAATAAATCCTGCTTCTCCTTAACAGTAAGGTTCATATTAGACGAAACAAAATTGATAAGGAAGGACTGGCTTTCAATATTCTTTATGGCAAAAGTTGCTTCTGTTGGGATATTAGGACTCTCCTTAATTATTTCAATAGCCAGTTCCCTGATAGAATCGGTAATGGCATTAAACTCGGTGTCGTTTTTCCCCGGTCTTTTTTCTTCCTCTTCTTTTATAGTGGCTCTCAAATATGGATTTTCAGAAGTAACAGCATCAATTTCAAAGCGTTTTTTACACTGAAGAATGACGGTAATATTTCCGTCAGGCATTTTCAATACCCGTAAAATTTGGGCAACAGTTCCCACCTGATAAATATCATTTTTGGTCGGGTCTTCATCTTCTTCATTTTTTTGAGCTACCACACCAATAATTTTATTACCGGCATTAGCATCATTGATAAGTTTGATGGATTTGTCCCTTCCGGCCGAAATAGGTATTACTACTCCCGGAAACAGTACTGTATTCCGCAAAGGCAATATCGGCAGAGAGTCCGGAAGTGTTTCTTTATTCATTTCTTCCTCGTCTTCCGGTGTCAGAAGTGGGATTAAATCGGTTTCAGTATCAAATTCCTGTAATGACAAATTGTCAAAGGAAATAAATTTGTGGCTTGACATAGTATTTTATTAGGTCAAAATGACATTAACAATTATTCATGCTGGACAAATGTAATACATCTAAGGTTCGAAATGAATTAAAAATAGATGTATGACACTTGAATACAGTAAAAATCGACATTTGTATCGACGGATACATAATTAGTCAAGTATTGTGCCATAAAAAAATCCGCCATTAAGACGGATTCGTTTTTTATGCTTTTAAATTTTAATAACCTACATCAAAAGTACCTTCGGTAATATTCTTTGTCGTGGTTCCATTGGACCCGACAAAACTAAAGGTTCCTTTCATCCTGTCAGTGGTAAGACTGGTTACTGTAATAGTTCCTGAAGTAGCATCAAAATCATCCGTTGATGTACTGTAGGTAGCCGAAACATTATCCGTTGGTGCACCGGTAATGGTATAAGTACCCGTTCCTAATGATTTTTTGAAAGCCACAGTAATATGGTTCAACGAAGCATCGACTGCATCAACGTTAAGCCAGATATTAGGATCGGTTCCTGCCTCAGCACCTGTAAGCAGTGTATCTACAAATTCTGCTCCATCAACTTTGGCAAAGAAGGTATCTCCGGTAGCAGTATTAGGTATGTATGGTATGTTATTGAAAACTCCATTAGTAAAATCAACAGCAATGACACCCGTGGTGGTGGTATCAGACCAATATCCTTTGAAACTGAAAGTCCCGGAAACAGTATGATTTACAGTATCAATATTGGTAATAATAACCGAACCTGTATTTTCAGAAGGGTTATCCTGATTTAATGACCAATATCCATATTCTGAACTTGCCGGGGTATAAGTAACTAAATTCTGATTAGCAGGATATGTTCCGGTTGAAGGAGCATTTACAATTATTGCAAATGTTGAACCGTCAGCTTTTGTGGCAGCTATGGAAATAAAATTGGTAGAAACTACTGCCTGAGCTTCAGTTGCTGTCCATGTATTTCCACTAAAGTCAGCTTTGAAAACCATTGGCC
>CAMFLD010000319.1 GCA_945957245.1 uncultured Flavobacterium sp.
TTGCTTGAGCATTTTTTTGGCCTTTTTGTTTTCAAAGCGACGCTTTGAGGATCGGCGTAGCCAATCCGACTAATTCCAAGCTTGCTTGAGCATTTTTTTTGGCCTTTTTGTTTTCAAAGTGACGCTTTGAGGAACGGCGTAGCCAATCCGTCTAAGTCCAAGCTTGCTTGAGCATTTTTTTGGCCTTTTTGTTTTCAAAGCGACGCTTTGAGCATTGATATTTACTTCGTCAGTTGCTTCGTTTGAGTGAAATTAAAAGGTGCTAGCCTGATGCTTCACGTAGTTTTGACTAATCAAAATAAGGATGTTGTTTTAAAGATATAAACTGCGTTAGGGATGGCAGCGAAGTGCCGTGCACTGCGGACAGCCCGACCCTGGCTCGTTAACCAACGAGACTGGGTAACGCCCTTATAAAAAAAGAAAACCCAATCTTTCGACTGGGTTTCTTTATTGTAAGTAAGTTAAATAAGGTTGTACAAACGTTTATTTTACTTTTTTGATAATTGCTTTGAAAGCCTCTGGGTGGTTCATAGCTAAATCGGCAAGAACTTTACGGTTCAATTCGATTCCGTTAGCTTTTACTTTACCCATAAACTGAGAATAAGACATTCCTTCTAGTCTGGCTCCAGCGTTGATACGTTGAATCCATAAAGCACGGAAATTTCTTTTGTTCTGTTTTCTGTCACGGTAAGCATAGCTCATCGCTTTCTCAACCGCATTCTTAGCAACTGTCCAAACGTTTTTACGACGACCAAAGAAACCTTTGGCTTGCTTCATTATCTTTTTTCTTCTTGCTCTTTTAGCAACTGAATTTACTGATCTTGGCATAATTTTTCTGTTTTTTTGTAGTAGGCGTACCGAATTTAATCGAGGTAACTTAGTGAGCCATACTCCAAGGTTATTAAATAATTTTTTAACCTAAAGAACTTTTATCTAAAGTTTAAAGTCTAAAGTCGTAAAGAAAGCTCTTTTGACTTTGGGCTTATGACTTTTGATTAGATGATTCTTAATTGTTGTTTAATGCTTTTCTCATCTGTAGGGTGAACCAATGCAGCGTGAGTCAAAGCTAGTTTACGCTTCTTAGACTTTTTAGTCAAGATGTGGCTTTTGAAAGCGTGTTTTCTCTTGATTTTTCCAGAGCCAGTAACTTTAAAACGTTTCTTAGCGCTAGATTTTGTTTTCATTTTAGGCATTTTTTCCTAGTTTTTATATTTAACTTACTTACTTTATTTGAGTCTTAAAGTCAAATGTCTAAAGTCCTGAAGTCTTTTAATAATTTGACTTTCGATCTTCGACTTTGAAATTCCGACTATTTTTTCTTTTTCGGAGCAATGAACATAATCATTCTTTTTCCTTCCAGAACCGGCATGGCTTCTACCTTTCCGTATTCTTCCAAATCGGTTGCCAGACGTAGCAACAGGATTTGACCTTGTTCTTTATAGATGATGGAACGGCCTTTGAAGAAAACAAAAGCCTTTAGCTTAGAACCTTCCTTAAGGAATTTTTCAGCATTTTTTCTTTTGAATTCATAGTCGTGCTCATCAGTCTGAGGTCCAAAACGAATTTCTTTTACAACAATTTGGGTAGACTTGGCCTTAAGTTCTTTATCACGCTTTTTTTGTTGGTAAATGAACTTTCCGTAATCCATTAATTTACATACAGGAGGAACGGCGTTTGGAGAAATTTCTACCAAATCTACTTCCTGTTCTTCAGCTAAACGTAATGCTTCGGAAAGTTTAAAAACTCCCGGCTCAATGTTTTCTCCTACTAAACGTACTTCAGATACACCACGGATGGCATCATTAATCCTGTGGGCTGCTGTTTTTTCTACTCTCGGCTGTTGGCCTCTGTTGTTTCTAATTGCTATGGCTTTATTTTTTTTTTAATTAAACTTCAAATGTCTTTAGTGATTTTCCTATTTCCTCATTCACCATTTTGGCAAATTCCTCAATAGTCACTGTACTATTTCCTTTTCCTTCCTGTCCGTGTCGGCGTACGGAAATGGTTCCGTTTTTCTCCTCTTCTTCACCAACGATCAGCATAAACGGCATTTTCTGAACTTCCGCTTCCCTGATTTTCTTACCAATGGTTTCGTTGCGGTTGTCAATTAGGGCGCGAATTTCGTGATTTTCCAGTAATTCTAAAACTTTTTTTGCATAATTTTCATATTTCTCACTTAAAGACAGGATTATAGCCTGTTCCGGCATGAGCCAAAGCGGGAAATTTCCTGCGGTATGTTCCAATAAAATAGCAATAAAACGTTCCATGGAACCAAAAGGAGCTCTGTGAATCATTACAGGTCTATGTAGTTCATTATCAGAACCTTTGTATGTAAGTTCAAAACGCTCCGGTAAATTATAATCCACCTGAATAGTTCCAAGTTGCCAACTTCTGCCTAAAGCATCTTTCACCATGAAATCCAATTTCGGACCATAGAAAGCCGCCTCACCATACTCAACAACCGTATTTAAGTTTTTATCACGGGCTGCATTAATGATAGCATTTTCAGCTTTCTCCCAGTTTTCATCACTACCTATATATTTATCACGGTTTTCCTGATCGCGTAATGAAATTTGCGCAGTAAAATTCTCAAAGCCCAACGAACCGAATACGTACAAAACCAAGTCAATAACCTTTTTGAACTCAGCATCCAATTGATCCGGAGTACAAAAAATATGTGCATCATCCTGAGTAAAGCCACGAACACGAGTCAAACCATGTAATTCACCAGATTGCTCGTAACGGTAAACCGTTCCAAATTCAGCATAACGCTTTGGTAAATCCTTGTATGACCAAGGTTTATTGTTATAAATTTCACAATGGTGTGGGCAGTTCATGGGTTTTAACAGGAACTCTTCGCCTTCGGCCGGTGTATGGATTGGCTGGAAACTATCGGCGCCATATTTAGCATAATGCCCCGATGTTACATACAATTCTTTCTGTCCAATATGAGGAGTAACTACCTGCTCATATCCCGCTTTTTTCTGAGCTTTTTTTAAGAATTGTTCCAAACGGTCACGCAAAGCAGCGCCTTTAGGTAACCATAATGGCAATCCCTGACCGACTTTTTGCGAAAAGGCAAACAATTCCAATTCCTTTCCAAGTTTTCTGTGGTCACGGCGTTTGGCCTCCTCAAGCAATTCCAAGTAGTCAGTAAGGTCTTTTTGTTTAGGAAACGAAATTCCATATACTCGGGTCAACTGCTTGTTTTTCTCATCACCACGCCAATAAGCTCCCGCAACACTCATGATTTTCATAGCTTTGATTAAGCCGGTGTTAGGGATATGTCCACCACGGCAAAGGTCAAAGAAATTAGAGTGGTCACAGAATGTAATGGTTCCGTCTTCTAAGTTTGAAATCAACTCTGTTTTATATTCGTTGTCTTTATAAACCTCCAAAGCTTCAGCCTTAGAAACAGGACGCATCTTAAAATCATGCTTTTCCCTTGCAATCTCTAAAACACGATCCTCGACTTTCTTAAAATCGGCATCCGTGATTTTGTGGTTCACAAAATCGACATCATAATAAAAACCATTGTCAATCGCAGGACCAAGAGTCAGTTTAATGCCGGGGAAAATTTCCTCCAAAGCCTGCGCCATCACATGCGAAGTCGAATGCCAGAAAGCTTTTTTACCTTCTTTGTCATTCCACGTATATAATATAAGAGAACCATCGGTGGTCAATGGAGTTTCCGTTTCAACAGTTATACCATTAAAAGAAGCCGAAATCACATTTCGGGCTAATCCTTCACTGATGCTTTTCGCAACATCCATCGGAGTTGTGCCTTGAGCAAACTCCTTAACCGAACCGTCAGGTAGAGTAATCTTTATCATTCTTAAAAATTTATAGTTTGCAAATATATAAGATTACAAAAACAGAAACAATACTATATATAAGTATAATTTTTAGCAGCACAGCTAAAAATGTTTTACGAAGCTGTTTCCCGCTGTCCGGGCTACATGGTAGCCTTCTCCCATCGGG
>CAMFLD010000320.1 GCA_945957245.1 uncultured Flavobacterium sp.
GTCCGGTAGCAAGAATGAGTTTTTTAGCACTTACAGTATTCCCATTTTGAGTTACAACACCCTGAATTTCATTATTTTTAATGATAAAATCGACTACTCTTGTTTCAAAAAAAACTTTACCACCATACTCAATAATTTTCTCCCGTATATCCTGAATAATCTGTGGCAGTTTATTGGTTCCGATATGGGGATGGGCTTCAACCATAATTTCGGGTGTGGCACCAAATGCTACTAAAAGACGAAGGATTCGGTCTACATCACCTCTTTTCTTGGAACGTGTATATAATTTACCATCAGAATAGGTTCCTGCACCTCCTTCACCAAAACAATAATTGGAATCTTCATTTACAATATGGTCAACATTGATGGCTTTGAGATCACGACGTCTGCCACGCACATCTTTACCTCTCTCAATTACAATTGGTTTCAAACCTAACTCTATCAGCTGTAAGGCAGCAAATAATCCTGCCGGTCCGGCTCCAACAATTATAACTTCCTGTGCATTAGACACATCTTTATATTCCGGAAGCGTTATCTGTTGCGGTATATAATTTTCATCTTTCAGAAAAACAGAAGCTTTCAGGTTAATTTTAATTGCTTTCTGCCGGGCATCAATAGAGCGTTTCAGCACCACTACTTTTTGAATTTCACTGACTGAAAGCTGAAATAATTTCGCCACATATTCATTCAGCAATTGCTCGTTGGCTGCTGTTTCGGGTGATACCTGAAGTTGAAGTTCTCGTGGCATAGTTTGATTTTAGGGCAAAAATAGGAAAATGAAGTTAATTTGAGGATTCGATGCTTAGCTTATTCGAATTTGAATGATAAAGATTGTAACTTTGAAAACAGAATCAAACTACAATGAGACAAATAAAATTAATATGGGATTTTAGAGGTGAAGCTGCGGCTAAAACAGCGGAACATCACGAACTACATCTTAAAG
The DNA here is from genome assembly GCA_945957245.1 of uncultured Flavobacterium sp. Lineage (GTDB taxonomy): Bacteria > Bacteroidota > Bacteroidia > Flavobacteriales > Flavobacteriaceae > Flavobacterium. The sequence goes on from CAMFLD010000320.1 coordinate 944, forward strand.
AATTTATACTCAGGGAAAAATTACCTGTCAATATTACCGGATTTGAAATTAAAAACGAACTTCATGCGATTGCATTCATGGTAGTTACAGATGATTATATGATTCAGGTAAGGGATGCATTGAAACCACATCGCGGAGAAGTATACGTTTAATCAAAATCGACTTTGAAATCAGAAAAATTATAATCTGATTTGTCTACTCCATTGAGCTTGACACTTCTGAAATTGATGGTTTTGTTGTTCTTAATTTCATAATTGTAAATATCAACAGGGCTGTTGCTTCCACTTCGTTCGAAATATTTACCTTCATTGGTCCACCACTCGCCTTTTTCAGTAGAGGTACGGATATCGCAATCTTCTTTTATGGTAAACATGATAACATACTTACCATTCTCAAAACGTTCCAAAATCCAGTGCTTTTCAATACCATCTATTTGCCTGTTCGTTTCAGAACCTTTCCATATTCCTACTAATTTTGAATCATGTTCCGTGTTCAAAGGAAAAAAACCTGAAAAAAGAAATAGGCAAAATAGGGCTAAAAAAGGAACAAAAAGTTTTTTCATAAGAACAACATTGGAAATAAAACAAATTAATTGGCAACCTCACTGATAAACTTGATACGCATCAATCGCAATTCCTCAATGTCATAATCGCCATCAAATTCTTTGAGTGCATCTTCAATTTTATCAGATTCTGAATCCATAAAATATTCATGGATTTCTTCCTGCTGGTCTTCATCGAGGATTTCGTTTACCCAATAGTTGATATTAAGTTTGGTACCGGAATATACAATCTGTTCCATTTCTTTCAACAGGGCATCCATCGTAAGTCCTTTAGCTTTGGCAATATCATCAAGCGAAAGCTTGCGGTCAATATTCTGAATAATATAAAGTTTGTTGGCCGAATTGGCTCCGGTTGATTTTACTACCAAATCATCCGGACGGATAATATCGTTGTCTTCAACATAGCGGGCAATCAGTTCGACAAATTCCTTACCGTATTTTTTAGCCTTACCTTCACCAACACCGTGAACATTACTCAATTCATCAATCGTAATTGGATATTTTAATGCCATATCTTCAAGCGAAGGATCCTGAAACACAACAAACGGCGGTACTCCAAGTTTTTTTGCCACTTTTTTACGCAGATCACGCAACATGCTCATCAGCGCTTCATCTGCTGTTCCTGATGATTTGGAGGCTGTTACGATTGCATCATCATCGGATTCACTGTATTCGTGATCTTCAGACATCATGAAAGACGTTGGATTTTTGATAAACTCATGTCCTTTTTCTGAAACTTTGAGAATACCATAGGTTTCAATGTCTTTTGTAAGCAGCCCATCTACCAATACCTGACGGATTAATGCCATCCAATAGCGCTCTTCAAAATCTTTTCCTATCCCAAAAAATGATTGGGAATCAGTACGGTGTGCTTTTATCATAGCGTTTACCCTTCCGATAAGAGTAAAGCAGATTTCTTTTGATTTGTATAAATGTTTGGTATCCCGAACTACTTCCAAAAGCATTTTAACCTGGTCTTTGGCTTCCACTTTGGTTTTAGGATTCCTTACGTTATCATCCATGTCTGCACCTTCTCCGTTTTCCATATCAAACTCTTCACCAAAATAATGAAGGAGGAACTTACGGCGGGACATTGAAGTTTCGGCATAAGCCACTACTTCCTGCAACAGCGCATAACCAATTTCCTGTTCGGCCACCGGTTTTCCCGACATAAACTTTTCGAGTTTCTCAACATCTTTATAGGAATAGTATGCAAGACAGTGCCCTTCGCCTCCATCACGTCCGCCTCGGCCTGTTTCCTGATAATAGCTTTCCAATGATTTAGGAATATCATGGTGGATTACAAAACGAACATCAGGTTTGTCAATTCCCATTCCAAAGGCAATAGTAGCTACTACTACATCAACATCTTCCATCAGGAACATATCCTGATGCTTGGCACGGGTTTTGGCATCGAGTCCGGCGTGATAAGGAACTGCGGAAATTCCGTTTACCTGGAGCACTTCGGCTATTTCTTCCACTTTTTTGCGGCTCAGGCAATAGATAATTCCTGATTTACCTTTATTTTGTTTGATGAAACGGATGATATCCGCTTCGATATTTTTAGTTTTAGTACGTACTTCGTAAAATAAGTTGGGACGGTTAAATGATGCTTTGAAAGTCTTGGCATCGGCCATATCCAGATTCTTAAGAATATCTTCCTGAACTTTAGGCGTAGCCGTAGCAGTAAGTCCAATAACCGGAACTTCACCTATAAGTTTTATAATGGATTTCAGGTTACGGTATTCAGGACGAAAATCATGTCCCCATTCTGAAATACAGTGTGCTTCATCAATGGCTACAAATGATATCTTTACACTTTGAAGGAACTCGACATATTCTTCCTTAGTCAGGGATTCCGGTGCTACATAAAGTAATTTGGTTACACCTGAGGAGATATCTTTTTTTACCTGAGCAATTTCTGTTTTTGTCAAAGATGAATTCAACACATGAGCAATACCATTTTCAGAAGATAAACTGCGGATAGCGTCAACCTGATTTTTCATTAAGGCAATTAAAGGAGAAACTACAATAGCTGTTCCGTCCTGGATTAAGGCAGGTAATTGGTAACACAGTGATTTTCCGCCGCCTGTAGGCATAATAACGAAAGTGTTATTTTTATCAATAACACTTCTTATAACTTGTTCCTGTAATCCTTTAAATTGGTTGAAACCAAAATATTTTTTTAATTCTTTATGAATGTCAATTTCGTCTAAATTCATTCTCAGTTAATCGTATTTTTACATAAATTTGCAAACATAAAGATACGACTTTCTTTTATACATACAAATTTTATATTGTTACAATTTTGATAAATAAAGAGACCATTTTAGCATCGGCTAAACGAACAATTTTATCTGAAAGTGAATCTATTGCAAACCTGGCTACACTGCTTGATGACAACTTTGTAGAAACAGTTGAAATTATAAACAATTCAAAGG
>CAMFLD010000321.1 GCA_945957245.1 uncultured Flavobacterium sp.
AATAGTCAGAACGGAACAGATAGATTAAAATCTTAACATGAAAGAACAACTTGAGGAAATAATAAAACAAGTTTATAATAAAAAAAATAGAAACCTATTCACTTTTTTAACCGGTGCAGGAATCTCTGCAGATAGCGGAATACCTACTTATAGAGGTACTGATGGTATATGGGTAAAAGGAACTAAATACCATAAACCTGAAGAGTTTGGAACTTTCAAATATTTTAAAGAAAACCCTGAAGAGGTTTGGCAATATTCACTTTTTAGAAAAAAAATGTTTGAAGATGTATCACCTAATGAAAGTCATAATCAAATTGTAGAAATTGAAAATTTTTTAAACGATAAATTTCATTTAATAACTCAAAACATAGATAATCTTCATAGAAGAGCAGGTTCAAAGAGAATTTATGAAATTCACGGTAACAATAGAGAAATTAAATGTTCAAATGGCTGTAAAGGGATTCATTACCTCCCTGATGTCATTACAGGAAAAAAAATTGATGAAGATTTAATAGAAAAAGAAATAGAACTATTAAAATGTAAAGAATGTGGAAATTGGATGAGGCCAAACATTTTATGGTTTGACGAATATTATGATGAGAGAACAAATAAAAAATTTAGCTCATTAAAAATAGCAAAAAAATCAGGGATTCTTTTTATTGTAGGAACATCAGGTGCAACAAATTTACCAATGAGAATTGCAGAAACTACATTAAAATTTGGAGGAACAATTGTTGATATAAATACAGAAGACAATTTATTCTCGGAGCTTATAAGAGATAAAAAAAATAAAATTATAATCCGGGAAACTTCAACAAATGCATTAAAAATTATAAATGAAATATTAAAAAATATCTGCTGAAAATCCCCCCTGCTACCGCACGAGTCCTCTCGTGTGGCAAATAGTAAAAATTAAAGAAAACCGATAGCTCGGATTTAAATTCGTGTTGGGTTATTTAAATAAGCGAAATGCATTAAGCAAAAATGCTATCTTTAAGACAAGTTAATTTGTTTACGTGTTTCGCTACTGCACAAAACGGCAGCTCGTTAGTATTTTTTTCGCCTACTAAACTCTAAAAGATGACAACCAAAATTTTGACATTTATCCTTTCTACAATTATAGGCTTGAAAATAATATTATGGTTCGTAACAGATGCTCAAATAAGTAGAAGCTCATTGTTGGTATTGACTTTGCTAATAATTCTATTAAATGTTAAAAATAGATTTACATGGGTTTTCGCAATATTATTCTTTATAGTTTCTGTTGTTTTAATTTTTACTGACTTCAGCTTTTCTCAATCAGGACCAAATCCATTTTTATTTTTAGAATCTATTATCTATTCATTGCATTTAGAAACAAACCGGACAATATATCTCATATTGCAAATTTTTCCATTGGTGCTTTATTTGTTTCTTTTTATAGTGTTTTTGTTTCCTAGTTTTCGGAAAAGATACTTAGAAAAAACAGCTCGTAAAAGCCTTTTCGAGCAATAGCTCGTAAGTATAGCCCCCTGCTACCGCACGAGTCCTCTCGTGTGGCAATTAGTAAAAATTAAAGAAACGATAGCGCGGATTTGCAATCCGTGCTTCGTTATTTAAATAAGCGAAATGAATTAAGCAAAAAATACTATCTTTAAGACAAGATAATCAGTTTACTGGTTTCTTTGTTAAAAGTAAGTCAACATTTTTCCCAAACCTAGAACATATTCTTTTGAAACAACTAAAGAAATTTACATTTATAATTTTGATAGCATTTGTTTGCACTTTTTTGCTTTCAAAGTTTGTTGACGGTTTTAGGTTTGACCAAGAATTTAGATGGATTTATTCTTATGGAAAACCGTTCTGTCTATTTATGCTTTTGTTGCTGTTCGTTTTGTCAATTCTAAATGCAATTTTGATACTTAAAGAAAACAGAATAGCATTAAAAGAAAAAATATTTTGGGCTGTTTTGAGTTTATCATTTTTCATTTATTTCTGTATTAAAATAGTAGCAGCATTTATTGAAAAATAACAAAGTGTAAACTGTGAAAATTGAAACTGTGAATCAAAAAAACTAAAAGTAAAACCGTCAATAAATAACATGGGCTAATACTGGTTTTGCCCAATAGTTATTCATCTTTCCGGGAAATACACTTAACTTCGCCTTTCTTACTACATATTTCTTACCTTGCAAATACTTCGGGTGGCATCTTAATGTCAGCTTCGATGCCTTAAAAACGCTATAATGAATCACCAACTTTCAATATTTACACAATACAGACAATTTTACATTGTAGATAAAGATGCAGGATTAGAGCACAATACACCAAATCCGGATTTCTGGAATAATTCTGCCTTTAGTGACAGACTTGCAATTGACAATGGAATATTAGGAGTTGCTGTAGAAAATGATGAAGCAATAGCAAACATTGAAATTGAATTATTGGAATCTAAAATCACTGATGAAGATTGTGCAGATTTTGATCACGTTGTAGAAGGAAGTTTAGAGATAAAATCAGGAATATTACAAATCCAGGATTGCCCTAATTCTAATGTTGAATTAGAAATCAACGTTGTCCCATCATGGTATAGAATTAGAATAAGTTCTTTAAATTTTAATAAAGCAAATCAGGAAAATCCTGAAGATAAATACATTATAAAAATTTGGAAGGAAAACTATTCCGAGAGGAAAGTGTTTAAAAGATGGCACAGAAGCTAATAACCTTTTCGGGCAATAGCTAGTTCATATTTCTGAGAAAATACGCTGAGCTTTACAATTTCTTATTACATTTACCTTAACTTGCAGCTACTGCGGAAGCTAAGAATATTAACCAATACTATTAATCTTCTCAACAATACACTAATTTATGAAAGTTAACATCATTTTTTTTATCACTTTATTTGGCCTTAATTGCCTGGGACAATCACAAATTGACAAGGAAACTTCTGCAATTCTTGAAGAGGGGAGAATGTTATATAAATCAGAAATGGCTTCATGGTATGGAAGTGACATTTTCATGGAAAAATATAATGAAAAAGAGAAAATAGGTGGTTATTTATCCTATACAGAAAATGAAATTTCAACCTGCATTTTCTTTTCAAAAGGCGAAAAACCAAAAGTGTTAGGCACAATTGGATTTGACCCTACTTTCAAGATTGAAACAGCAAAAGTCGATTTAATTGAAAGAGAACTAACTAAAAATGAGTTTGCTCTCTATAAAATAAGAACTGAAGCCTTAAGAATTATTAATTCAGATACTCTATACAAAACATACAAAAACACTAATCTTAATTTGATTCCAATAATCAACAACAAAGAAAAGAAAGTGTTTGTTTTAACCGGGCCAAAAAATAATGGTGTAATGCTTTTTGGGAATGATTACCTATTAACATTTGATAAAAAAGACAAATTATTAAAACAAAAGAAATTACATAATAGCCTTATACCTATCGAATTCGGTGGCAAAAACGAAATAGAAGGTACAATTCATAGCCATGTTTTGGATGATTTAATAACTTCCACAGACATTTGTACATTATTGTTATACGGTAGGTTTGCAAATATAAAAACCCATTACGTTATGTCTCAAAAATATGTCTCAATATGGGATTGCAAAAAAGAAACATTGACAGTAATGACACGAGAAGCCTTTGACAAAATTAAATAGTAAAATGATGAATTGCTAACCGCTATTACACAAAAGCTATTTCATTCTTCTCAGAAAATAAACTGAGCTTATTTATTATTAAATTATTACTACCACTGCATGAAATATTAGGACATTTTCAACATTTTTAACCTAACTGGTAATGAAATTACAGCTAATTATAATCAGTATTTCAATTTTATTTTTAAGTTCTTGTACTCAGAAATTCGAGCATTTATCTGAGACAAATGCTGAAACACGAGCTTTGCTTAAAAAAATTCAGCCTGATAAAAGTGTAGAAT
>CAMFLD010000322.1 GCA_945957245.1 uncultured Flavobacterium sp.
CACTTGTTCAATTTCTTCAAAAGAAACGCCGTTGGGTGTAAAAATGATTTTGTCAGGGGTAAATCCGGCATGCAGCCCAAGCAGAACCTCCTGTATGGAAACCGTATCAAGTCCTGAACCAAGTTCCTTCAGAAATTTTAGAATCGAAATATTCGACAAGGCCTTCATAGCATAATTGATGCGTAGTTTTTCTACCTTGAATGCATCTGTAAGACGTTTATATTGAGATGCTATTTTTTCAGCATCATAAACATACAACGGATTTCCAAATTCTGCGGCTAAGTTTAATAGTTCTTTTGGTTGCATATTTATTATGATTTATAAAGATGATGGGTATCTTCTGGATTTACAGGTTCTTTTTTACAACAAAGATTATGCCTTAAGTAAGGACATAACCTTATTTTTGATCGTGCCTTTGTGGTATGCAAACAATATCAAAAGGCAGAAAATTAATGACCAGCTCACTCTGGCCTGAAGCCTGTCGTAAACATTAGCCAATGAAGCCGTGACAATAGCATTCACAATTATCCCTATAAGGAGTACATAGATTACTATTTGTGCCTCAATCGGATATTTAGTTTTTATTGTTGATAAAATAAAAGCCCTGGATATAATAACTACTGAAATGAGGAGCAATATGAAATTAATGTAATTGATAAATGATAAATCAAGTCCTTGTCCCCATAAGTTCACATTTTGTCGTGATTGTCTGTACTGGTTTAATTCCCAAGGGTAATATTTAGCTACAGCCTGATAGGGAGGGCTTGTTGATTCTGAGTACCAAGTTGAAACTACTCCTGAGCCTACTTCATTCTGGAATAGCTGAGTTATGGATGAATTAACTGAATTGAAGAGGAATAATGACAAATGCTTCGGACTTGTAGATATTCCCAATAAGATATCATTATAAGCTGCCTTTGAATCTTTCCAGCTTCCGTTTTTCTGTAAGGGGCTTTCTGCATCCCAAAGCAGGTTCCGACTGGTTTCGGGTAAATTATTTTTGCAATCACACAGAGACAATTTTTGAGTCGCACAATTATCATCCAAATAGGATTTTAAAACACCGCTGTCAAGCATTTTGCCCATAAGAAAAACATGGCTGTTAGGGCTTACTTCAAAGGTATTTCCTATAGCATAATTAGTAATTGAGCCTACAGCTATGGCCAATACAGCTATTAACAATGGAATTCTGAAACGGATTGAAGTTTTGAAATCAGGAAATTTTTTCCAGACTAGAAAAAATAACAAACCAATAGTTCCTAATACGATAAGGTAATTTGAAAAATGAGTGTTTAATGAAAAGACCAGAATCATACCAAAAATAATATTTTGGAAGAGGGTATACTTTTTATTGAACAGTAATAGTATTACAACACCAAGAGAGGTAATGGTGAAAATATCGGGCATTAGCTGACTGGTATACCACCCAAGACCTGTAAACCATGACAAAAGCGCAATAGAGATAATAAAAAATCCCTTCGAGGCATTTGATTTTGCCGCAAGGACAAATAATTTCCAGAGTATATAAAAGACTATTACAGCTTGGATTAAAACAGCTAACCATAATGAAAAGCCAAGGCTGAAGAACCGAACAAAAAGTCCATACATGATTGGTCGGTCCGGAGGAAGAATCAGTTCCATGCCTCCAAAAAGGTATGAACCCGTATCAGAGTAAACTAAAGGATACCCATTATAAAAAGCAGGAATAAGCAAGGTACAAGCTCCTGCAATATAAAATAATATTTTCTTTAATGAGATTAACAAATTACAGGCTGACTTAGATTAATACAAGGCAGGAAAACTATCAGGTTTGGCCTCATGCATGATAGCATATACTTTTTCAAAAACATCTTCAGCAGAAGGTTTTGAGAAATAATCACCATCAGTTCCATAAGCTGGCCTGTGCGCTTTTGAAGTCAGGGTTTCCGGTTTGCTGTCTAAAAATTGATAGCCGCTTTGTCCATCAATAATCTGTTGTAGGATGAAAGCACTCGCTCCTCCCGGAACATCTTCATCTACAACCAATAACCTGTTGGTTTTAGCAAGGCTTTTTACACAGTCATGGTTTATGTCAAAAGGCAACAACGACTGGGCATCAATAATTTCAGCTTCAATTCCAATTTCCTGTAATTCTTTTGCCGCCTGCTCTATAATTCTCAATGTAGAACCATAAGAAACAATAGTTATATCACTTCCGGTTCTGATGGTTTCAACAACTCCGATAGGCGTTTTGAATTCGCCCAGATTCGTTGGCATTTTTTCTTTCAAACGGTATCCGTTAAGACACTCCACTACCAAGGCCGGTTCGTCAGTTTCCATAAGCGTGTTGTAGAAACCGGCCGCTTTGGTCATGTTTCTCGGAACCAAAACATGGATTCCACGAATGGCATTAATAATCATTCCCATTGGAGAACCGGAATGCCAGATTCCTTCAAGTCTATGCCCACGGGTTCTAACAATAAGCGGAGCTTTTTGTCTTCCTTTCGTACGATATTGTAAAGTAGCCAAATCATCACTCATAATTTGAATAGCATACAACAAATAATCTAAATATTGGATTTCAGCTATTGGGCGTAATCCACGCATTGCCATTCCAATTCCCTGACCTAATATCGTAGCTTCACGTATACCGGCATCGGCTACACGAAGTTCGCCATATTTCTCCTGCATGCCCTCAAGACCCTGATTTACATCACCGATATTTCCGGCATCTTCACCAAATACCAGCGCTTCAGGATATTTTGAGAATAAAGCATCAAAGTTGTCCCTGAGAATCAAACGTGCGTCTACTTCTTCAGCCGAATCGTCATAAGCAGGAGCCAGTGTATTTACTTTGAATACATTTTTATCTGATTCAGAAAATAAATGAGAGCTGAATTTAGGTTGAATTTTATCAGTATAATTTTTAATCCATTCCGCTAATGGAGCTTTTCCGCTTTCACTTACAACCATTCGTAAAACTCTTCGGGCAGTAGATAGAATTTCTTTCCGTATAGGTTCTTTTATGGAAGCTAAATCGGAAGCTTCCTTTTCTATAAAAGTTTGTTTTGAGCTTGATGTAGCAATCGAATTTAATAAGGCAACCAATTCGTTTTGCTCTTCCTTCATAGGAGCGACAAAGGCAGCCCATGCTGCTTTTTTGCCTTCCATCACTTCTTTTTTCGAATTGGCTTCAATGGCATCCAATTCTTCAGAAGTAGCCAGTTCGTTTTGGATTAGCCAGGTTCTCATTTGAGCCACACAGTCAAATTCTGCTTCCCAGGCTAAACGTTCCGCATTTTTATATCGTTCGTGTGAACCTGATGTAGAATGTCCTTGTGGCTGCGTTAATTCCTGAACATGTATTAGTACCGGAACGTGCTCCTCACGGGCAATTTCAGCAGCTTTTTCATAAGTGGCAACTAATGATGGGTAATCCCATCCTTTCACAGTTAGTATTTCGTATCCTTTGGCATTATCATCACGCTGAAAACCTTTGAGGATTTCGGAGATATTTTCTTTAGTTGTCTGATGACGGGCATGAACTGAGATTCCGTATTCGTCATCCCAAACACTGATTACCATTGGAACCTGTAAAACTCCCGCTGCATTAATGGTTTCAAAAAACAGACCTTCAGAAGTGGAAGCATTTCCAATCGTCCCCCAGGCTACTTCATTTCCGTTTATTGAAAAATTGGTAAGGTTTTCTAAGCCACGGACATTTCTATAAATTTTGGATGCCTGTGCTAATCCCAAAAGTCTTGGCATTTGGCCGGCAGTAGGAGATATGTCGGCACTGGAATTTTTTTGTTGCGTCAGGTTTTTCCAATTGCCGTTTTCGTCAATAGAATGAGTTGTAAAGTGACCGCCCATTTGACGCCCGGCACTCATTGGGTCATGCTCCTGTCTCTTATACACATCTGACGCTG
>CAMFLD010000323.1 GCA_945957245.1 uncultured Flavobacterium sp.
TTTCCCATCCGAAGAAGTGTCTGTCAGTTTGATTAGAAGCGATAAAAGTCAATGATGATCCTGCCTGTTCAAAAGCTGCCCAAAAGAATATAGTAAAAAATGAAATAATATAGATTACCCATATTTGTTGAGTTTCTACTTTATTCAATGTACTGTCAAGTAATATTAATACCGCTAATGATATCCCTGCTCCATAAATTATTGGATAGATAATTCCCTTTACCAAGGTTCCAATTTCAAAATTGCTAAAACCAAACTCTCCTACCAGAAAATAACGGAACCCAAAGAATAATGCAATAAACAATACTAAAACAGTTGCAATAGATTTACTTGAAAATTTAGCCTGTTCATCAACATCCCCAAGTGTAGCATTTTTATTTGGTTTTGCACCAATTGGCTTGCCTTCTGGCGTAATTACATATTTATTTTTAAGGAAAAAGAAAATAAGCGTTCCAAGAACCATGGCAATACAAGCCATCAGATAACCCCATTTAAATACTGTTGGATCCTGAACATCATTTACTTTGACATCTGCAAAATAAGGCACAAAATATTGACTTAGTAACGCACCTATATTAATACCCATGTAAAAAATGGTAAAAGCAGAATCTAGTCTGCTCTTAGCTTCAGTAGGATAAAGACTCCCAACCATTGAAGAAATGTTTGGCTTAAAGAATCCGTTACCAAAGATAATGATTAAAAGCCCAAGCCAAAAAAATCCTTTTGAAGTAGGTAAATTGCTATCATATATAGTAGCGCTATAAAATAACAGAAACTGCCCAATAGCCATCAATGATCCTCCCAACATAATACAGTTTCTATTTCCAAGATATTTGTCAGAAATAAAACCTCCTAAAAGTGGTGTCAGATAACACAATGCCAGGAATCCTCCATAAATAATTGATGCATTTGATTCGCCTAACATCAAGGCATGAACCATAAACAGCGTAAGAATGGCACGCATTCCGTAGAAATTGAACCGTTCCCACATTTCTGTTCCGAATAATACCCAAAGTCCTTTTGGATGTCCTGATTTCACTGTAGTTTCACTCATATTTAATTGTTTTATATTGGTTTTGAATAGTTTGGTTTTTGTTATAAAAACTGTCAATTTTAGTGAAAAAATTACAAACCACAGCATTTTTTTATGTTAAATGCTGTTTTCAGGGATTTATAACTTCGCATGGATTTTGAAATTGAGATTGTTACTAACAAAAAACCCATCACTAATTAAGTGATGGGTTTTGTTGTGGTACCTCCAGGAATCGAACCAGGGACACATGGATTTTCAGTCCATTGCTCTACCAACTGAGCTAAGGTACCTCGCTTTAGCTACGCTTTGTTCGGCTGTATGCCTCGGCTGTTGCGGGTGCAAATATAGAACGATTTTTAATTTATCCAAAACAAATAATAAAAAAAATCTATTCGTAACTTTGACTTCCTAAAACAGTCTTATGCTTTTAACCATTGATGTTGGAAATACGCGAATCAAAGCTGCTGTCTTTGAAGGCAATACAATAATCGAATTATTTGTTTTTACCAAAGAAGAACTTTTAAAGCAGGTAAATTTTATTTTAAAAAAGTTTGAAAAAATTCAAAATCTGGTCGTTGCTTCAGTTGGAAATATCGGAAAAGAACAGTTTTTATCTTTAGAGAATAAGGTTAAAATTCATTTTATAAGCCACGAAAGCCAATTTCCTTTTTCAAATCTATACAGTACACCTACAACATTGGGAATCGATCGGATGGTTCTGGCATCAGGTGCTGTGATAGGATTTCCAAATCAAAACCGATTGGTTATTGATGCCGGTACGTGTATTACATATGACTTTATAGATGAAAACAACAACTACCTTGGCGGCGCCATTTCGCCGGGAATCCGTTTAAGGTATCAGTCTCTAAATGATTATACTGCAAAATTGCCGTTGTTATCTAAAAAAGAACCTGAAAATTATATCGGAGGGTCAACACAGGAATCCATACATTCCGGGGTAATTAACGGAGTGTCACTTGAAATTGGAGGTTTTATTGAACTATATCAGACCCAATACGCTAAATTTATCATAATTTTAACGGGTGGCGATGCAGATTTTTTGGCTAAGAGATTAAAATATACCATATTTGCCAATTCAAATTTCCTATTGGAAAGTCTGAACCAAACATTTCAATACAATCAAAAATGATTAAAAAAGTCATAGTAAGCATCTGTTTACTTTTTTCATTGGCAACATTTGCTCAGGAAGGCACTTCATCTCCTTACTCTTTTTATGGAATTGGTGATATTAAATTCAAAGGTACCATTGAAAACCGTTCTATGGGTAGCTTATCCGTTTTGCCGGACAGTATTCACCTAAACATTCAAAACCCTGCCCATTTTGCCAGTCTCAGACTCACTACTTTTGGCATTGGAGGCACTTATGCCAACTCAAAATCCGAAACGGAAACTCAAGATGCTAAAGCGCGTAGGGTTTCTTTTGATTATCTTGCTATAGGAATACCTGTAGGCAAAAAACTTGGTATTGGCTTTGGACTTATTCCTTATTCTTCTCTGGGATACAAAATTGGTAAAACCGAATACGTTATTAACAGCTCAAATGATACTATCCGCAGTATCACCAGCAAATATGATGGTATTGGCGGGATAAACAAAGTATTTGTTGCTTTGGCATACCAAATTACCAAAAACCTTAATTTTGGCGCTGATATACAGTATAATTTTGGAACTATTGAAACCAACAGCCTTAAATATCAAACCGATATTCAGTATGGTTCAAGAGAAAAAAACACTTCTGATTTAAGAGGGGTTAATTTCGATTTTGGCTTAGCCTACCAAACCAGAATTGGCAAAAAAAACACCTTATTTAGTAGTTTTACCTATTCTCCCGAATCTAAACTATCGCTGGGAAATTCAAGAACAGTGCAAATTGTTGATGTCAGCACCGGCTCTGTTATACCTATACAGACTCAGGAAATCCCTGTTGAAGATACTACTATAAAAATCCCTTCAAAATTATCATTTGGATTAGGATTCGGGGAAGTTAAAAAATGGATGGTTGGTGGAGAAGTTACCTTCATTAACAACAGTGTGATGTCAAACCGTTTTAATGATATTGCCGGTTCATCTTTTGAAAACTCTAAACGCTACAGTTTAGGTGGATATTTCATTCCTAACTATAATTCCTACTCAAGTTATTATAAAAGAATTGTATATCGTGGTGGTTTACGATATGAAAACACCGGTTTGGTGTTGCAAAATAAATCCATCAACGATTTTGCAGGTAACATTGGTTTAGGATTGCCTTTGAGCGGAATTTTCACCAATATTAATGTTGGACTTGAAATTGGTAAACGAGGCACAAAATATTATAACTTAGTAGAAGAAAACTATGTTAACCTTAGTATTGGTCTTTCACTCAGCGATCGCTGGTTTGTGAAACGCAAATACGACTAAAACGCAATATTATGAAGGCGATTTTTTATATTCTTGGATTGTTGGTTGTGGTCAACGGCAATGCACAAAAGTTTGATTGTTCTTCAAAAATTTCAGCTTATCAGGAATTACTCAAAGCCGAAAAAGTAAACGAATCTTTTGCCGATTGGTCAGAAGTAAGGAAAAACTGCCCTAAAGAAGAAACTGTTTATACTGACGGGATGAAAATCCTACAATATAAAATTGAGAATGCGACTGAGGAAGAAAAGGAAAAATCAGTTCGTGATTTGATGAAATTATATGATCAGTACAACAAAAACTTCCCCTCTTCAATTCCGGATTACGAGGTAAAAAAAGCAATGGCTCTTGTTGTAAATAAAATTGACGCTAAAGACGAAATTTTCAGCCTTCTGGACAACGGATTTGCTACAGCTCCTCAAAATGTTACGGACGTGAATGCCATCTACAC
>CAMFLD010000324.1 GCA_945957245.1 uncultured Flavobacterium sp.
GTGATAATAAGCCTAACGGCATTATTGGCTACATCAACCTTAAAGACAATAAGTTTACGAAAGTAACTTCGCTTGAAGGTTATTTTGACGGGATTGCTATCAACAAAGACATTTTGTATGTAAGTAATTGGGTGGCTTTTGAGAAGAAAGGAGTTTTGATGGCTATTGGCGTTTATAGCAACAAATGTGCAAAAGTAAAATTAGCAGAGCCAATTGCCGGTCCTGCCGATTTTACAATAATAGATGACGAAATGATTTTGCCAGCTATGCTTACGGGGGAAATCCATTTTATAAAGCTGGATGGAGATTTACATCTGAAACTTTAATCTTTAAACCTAAGAAGCATGTCTAAGAATCCTAGCTCTGTGTATAAAATACGTTTTAGCGACTGTGATTTGTTTGGCCATTTAAATAATGCCCGATACATTGATTACTTTATGAATGCCCGTGAGGATCATTTGAAAGATTATTATAATCTGAGGCTGACGGAATATTACGAAAAAGGAATTTCGTGGGTTGTAAGCAGCCATGAAATAGCTTACTTAAGATCTGCGGTTTATGATGAAATGGTAACTATTGAATCGGTTTTACAATTAGCCGAACCCGATGCCCTTCATGTGGAACTCATTATGACAGATGAAGCCAAAAGCCATATTAAGGCAGTTATGCGGACACAATTCACTCCCATCAATCCAAAAACAGGAAAGAAAGAATTGCATTCAGGCGAATTTATGGATTGGGCAAAAACGATTGAAGACAAAACAGGTGCAGACATAAACCTTAGGGAAAGAATTAAAGAACTGCGCCTAATGCACTAAAGAAAAGAGTCGGTTTAACTCTTTGTTGGTTGTAAAGGCAATGCTTTTACTAAAAAAGCCTTCTTATTGGTTTAAGAAGGCTTTATTTTTATAGTAATTCCAATGTTCTTTCAAGCGCCATACCCCTTGACCCTTTAATCAACAGGGTGGCATTTTCGATTTTATGACCGGAGAAATTTTGGGCAAAATCATCGAAGGATTTATAAAAATGGAAATCATGTTTTTGAATCTGGCTGGCAAAGAAATCCTTCCCAACAAAATGACATTGAAAGGAAGCATTTTTATTAAGAAAGTCAACAATTGCTTTATGTTCTGACAAACTTTCTTCACCAAGTTCATACATATCACCAATGATGATGCATTTATTGGGCTTATCAAGCTGAATAAAATTCTCAAGCGCCACCAGCATACTGCTTGGATTGGCATTATAAGCATCGAGAATAATTTCGTTTGTGTCTTTGGTTAAGATTTGGGAACGGTTATTTTCAGGGATATAGCTTTCTATTGCTGCTTTTATATCTTCATTAGGCACCTCAAAATGCTCTCCTATTGTAATGGCTGCACTAATATTATTGGCATTATAAAGTCCAATTAAATGGGAATTTATTTCAACTCCAAGTGTTTGTATTTTGACAAATGGATTGGCTTCAACAGCATTAATAAACACGTTTACATTGGCTTCTTTTTGGCTAAAGGTAATCCTGTGGAAATCTTGTGTTTTTTCATTTTGAATTGGATCATCAAGGTTTACAAAAACTGATTTTTCATTAGCTTTGATATAAGCATACATTTCACTTTTCCCTTTTATAACTCCTTCCACTCCTCCGAAGCCTTCCAAATGTGCTTTTCCAAAATTGGTTATATAACCATAATCAGGTTGTGCTATTTCACAAAGGAATTCAATTTCCTTTTGATGATTTGCTCCCATTTCAACAATACCAATTTGGGTTTCTTTGGTAAATGACAATAAGGTTAACGGAACTCCAATATGGTTATTCAGGTTTCCAATAGTGGCTTTTGTTTTATATTTTTTTGACAGAACTGCATTGATAAGTTCTTTTGTAGTGGTCTTACCGTTGCTACCTGTTAAAGCCAAAACAGGCAACTTTAGGTATTGTCTGTGGTATTTAGCCAGTTCTTGAAGTGTTTTCAAACTATCGTCTACCAATATTGTTCGGTCATCAATGAAGTAGTCTGCGTTGTCGATAATAACATGGCTGGCTCCTTTTTCTAATGCTTCTTTAGCAAAAGTATTGGCATCAAAACGTTCTCCTTTGATAGCGACAAAAATGGAATTGGCTTCAATCCTTCGGGTATCTATGGATATTTTGTTGGATTCTTTGAATAGGTTGTGAATATTTTGAATAGTCATTTGGTAAAATAATTACAATAAAAAAAGCCCTTAAAATTAGGGCTTTTTTGTTAGTATTCATAAAACTAAAAATTAGTTTCTTGCTCTTTTCTTTTTATCCGCTTTTGGACCAACTCTAGACATTGCGCATCTGAATCCGATGTAGTCTGTTGCGATATCCTGAGGGAAGTATCTTCTTTGAGCCGGATCTAGCCAATATGCTCTGTCTCTCCATGAACCTCCTTTGTAAACTCTTACATCATCATTTACCAAAGTTGTTCTTTTGTTTGACTTGTCATATTTTTTTATCATGTTACCCAAGCTGTCTACAGACACATTATGCTTAGGAGAATCGTACATTCTTTGATCGTCTTTCAATTTTCCTTTTTCATCTCCATCTTCTGATGAACCGAATTTGAAATATCTTGTAGACTGTTTGTCACCATCTCTGTAGTTTCTGTTATCAGATTTGTCGAAGTTTTGTCTTAAATAAGTTTCTTTCTCATCAACAGGAACCTGAGCGATTTGACCAGGGAAGTTTCTTGAAACGATTTTACCATTTGATAAAGTATCGAATTTCTGAGTTTCAGGAGTAACTAATTCTACTTTTCCATCTTCTCCGATTTTATCTTTCATGTAAACGTTACCTCTGTAGTAGTTGAAGTCGTTTGCTTCATCATCAACAATTGGTCTGTAAACATCAGCTACCCATTCTGCAACGTTACCTGCCATGTCATAAAGACCGAAGTCATTTGGTGGGTATGATTTAACTTTATTGGTAATATCGGCACCATCATCAGACCATCCTGCGATTCCGCCGTAATCTCCTTTTCCTTGTTTGAAGTTAGCCAATTGGTCACCTCTAACCGATCTTTTCCCGGAACGTGTATAGCTTCCGGACCAAGGATATTTCTTTTGTCCTTTGTATTGGTTGTATTCTCTTTGACCTACGTCAGCTGCTGCTGCATATTCCCACTCTGCCTCCGTTGGAAGTCTGTATTCAGGCAAAATCAAACCTGAAGTTCTTTGCGCATAAACATTTTTAGCACTGTTTCCAGCAGTATTGTTAGCTCCCGGAGCATTACCACCTTTAGGTGCAGTACCTCTTCCTTTTCCTTTTTTCAAAACCAATTTCTCATCTCCACCTTTAGCAGTTGAAGGAGAAGCAAGATATGCCTCAGTACTGAACACTTTGTCAGCTGTCATATCTGTTACTTTTGAATCTTTTTTAAGGTATTTATTATCTTCAAGGATTTTTTCGTTCACACGGTCAGTCCTCCATTTAGCAAACTCTGTTGCCTGGATCCAGTTAACACCAACTACAGGATATTCTGCATAAGCCGGGTGCCTTAAATAGTTTTCGGTCATAGTTTCATTATAACCTAATCTGTTTCTCCATACCAAGGTATCCGGAGAAGCTCCTTCGTAAATATTTTTATAATTTTCCTGATCAGGTGGAAAAACTGTTTTAATCCAATTTAGGTACTCCATGTACATCATATTAGTAACCTCAGTTTCGTCCATGTAGAAAGACATTACGTGCTGTTGATTTGGAGTATTATTCCAATCATGCATAACATCATCCTGAACTTTACCCATGGTAAAGGTACCACCTTCTACCATAACCAATCCTGGCCCAGTAGCCTGTTTCTTGAAATTGGAAGCGTATTGGAAGCCTCCTTTTTTATCATTGATTTTCCAGCCGGTAGCTCTTGAACCTCCTTTATT
>CAMFLD010000325.1 GCA_945957245.1 uncultured Flavobacterium sp.
GGATGAGACCGAAATTCTTCCCGGAGTCCTTAATATATTACAATTTATTAAACAAAAAGGTCAATTTATTGCCTTAGGCTCGGCCAGTAAAAATGCCCGTCCTATTTTAGAAAAAGTAAAAATATTGCATTTGTTCGATGCTATTGTAGACGGAAATGACGTGACCAATGCAAAACCAGATCCTGAAGTTTTCACCAGAGCTGCCAGATTACTAAATGTCAGCAACGAAAACTCAATAGTATTTGAAGACTCGGTAGCCGGAATTCAGGCAGCCAACATCGCCCAAATGACCAGTATTGGGATTGGCGACGAAAAGATTTTACATGAAGCAAAATACAATTTTAAAGATTTTACCTTTATGGATACTTCCTTCATCGAAGCGTTCATAAAATAAAATTGAATGATAAAAGAAAAAGAAAATGAATCAAGATTATATCAAACCAGACAACTGGTCAATTATAGAAGAAGGATTTGACTTAGAACGTGTTAAATCTTCCGAAAGTTTATTCAGCATCGGTAACGGAGCTATGGGGCAACGTGCCAATTTTGAGGAATACTACTCCGGTGCTACCTTTCAGGGAAGCTATATAGCAGGAGTATACTATCCGGACAAGACCAAAGTGGGCTGGTGGAAAAATGGCTACCCTGAATATTTTGCCAAAGTACTCAATGCTCCAAGTTGGATTGGTATCAATATAGAAATCAATGGTGAAAACCTTGATTTGGCTGCCTGCAAAGAAGTAAATAATTTCCGCAGGGAACTAAATATGAAAGAAGGTATTTATTACCGTTCTTTTGAAGCAATTTTGCAAAACGGAACCCAAATCCGTGTTAATGTTTGCCGCTTCCTATGCATGGAAGAAGACGAAGTAGGTTGTATTAATTACGAAATTACTCCTCTGAACAACAACGCTAAAATCATCTTCAAACCGTATGTAGATGCCGGAGTCCATAATGAAGATGCCAACTGGGAAGAAAAATTCTGGGAACCTTTGAGTGTTAAGAATTCAGGTAATGAAGCTTTTGTAACTGCCCGTACTTTCAAAACTCATTTTACAGCAACAACCTTTATGCAGAACAGCATTTTGCTGAATGGCGCCAATCAAAATAGCACACCTTCTAATGTAGAAAGTTCAAAAGACAAAATTGAATTTACCTATGAAATTGCTGTTGAAAAAGATCAAACTGCCGCTATCCGGAAACTAGGTGGTTATACGGTATCGATGAACCACAATGACACACAGATTGCCGCTGAGAATGTTATAAAATCTGCTTTACAGACTACTTACGAGAATTTGTTGACTGAACAAAAATCAGCCTGGGCTAAAATCTGGGAGATGAGTGATATTACGATTGAAGGTGATGTGAAAGCCCAACAAGGTATTCGCTTCAACATCTTTCAGCTTAACCAAACTTATTTAGGAAAAGATTCCAGATTGAATATTGGTCCTAAAGGATTTACTGGTGAAAAATATGGCGGTTCCACCTATTGGGACACCGAGGCTTACTGTATTCCATTTTATATGGCTACCAAAGACCAAAATGTGGCTCGGAACCTTCTGGCTTACCGTTATAACCAACTAGACAAGGCAATTGAAAATGCAGCAAAGCTTGGTTTCACCAATGGTGCAGCTCTATATCCAATGGTAACCATGAACGGAGAAGAATGCCACAACGAATGGGAAATTACTTTTGAAGAAATTCACAGAAACGGCGCTATAGCTTTTGCTATTTTCAACTATTACCGCTTTACCGGAGACTACTCCTACATCCCGGAAAAAGGATTGGAAGTCCTGATTGGTATTGCCCGTTTCTGGCAACAGAGAGCTACCTTCTCGACGCATAAAAACCAGTATGTAATATTGGGTGTGACCGGTCCTAATGAATACGAAAACAATGTCAATAATAACTGGTATACTAATTATCTGGCCAAATGGTGTATCGATTACACCATCGAACAAATCAGCCGTGTAGAAAAAGAATACAATGCTGATTACAACCGCATCATGAGCAAAGTAAAACTGGATGCTGCTGAACTTGCTCACTGGAAAAAAGTAGCTGACAATATGTATTTCCCTTATTCAGAAGAACATGGTGTTTATCTTCAGCAGGATGGTTTCCTTGATAAAGAACTGGTAAAAGTTCATGATTTAGACAGAAGTCAAAGACCTATCAACCAAAAATGGTCATGGGATAGAATTTTACGTTCGCCTTATATCAAACAAGCTGATACTTTACAAGGCTTCTATTTTTTTGAAGACCATTTCAGCAAAGAACAATTAAAAAAACATTTCGATTTCTACGAACCATTTACTGTTCACGAAAGTTCACTTTCACCTTGCGTACACTCTATTCAGGCTGCTGTATTAGGCAGAATGGAACAGGCTTATACATTCTATTTACGCACCTCACGTCTTGATCTTGATGATTATAATAAGGAAGTGGAAGAAGGGCTACACATTACTTCGATGGCAGGAACGTGGATGAGTATTGTGGAAGGTTTTGGTGGAATGCGTGTCAAAAACGATACACTACATTTTGAGCCAAGAATTCCAAAAGAATGGGATGGCTATTCATTTAAAATCAATTTCAGGCATCAAATCTTAAAGGTTTCTGTGCATCAAAACGAAACAAAATTTGTGCTTGAAGGAGACAGCCCAATCACCGTTTATGTAAATGGCACTGCAATTGCGGTAGAGCCAAACAGTCTGGTGACCGTTTAAAAATACAAACCAAGCCCTTTCAGAAAAGCTCTGGAAGGGTTTTTTATTTATATCCAAATGACAAAAAAACTTCTTTTCTTCCTACTGGTTTCCTTTTCAGCATTTGCTCAGGTTGACCGTGTTGAGCCTCCATTTTGGTACGCCGGAATGAACCTTTCCAGTGTTCAGGTTTTATTTTATGGTAAAAATATTGCACAATATGATGTTTCCGTTTCTAATAATGTTATCATTGAAAACATCAAAAAAACTGAAAATCCGAATTACGTTTTTGTAACCATTAATACTAAAAATGTTCCGGTGTCATTATTGACTTTCAGCTTTAAAAGCAAAGGTAAAGTAGCTTTCACGCAAAAATATGAGCTGAAACAGAGAAGACCAAACTCAAAGTTCCGCAAAGGTTATGACAGTTCTGATATGATTTACCTGATTATGTCCGATCGTTTTGCTAATGGAAACTCAAAGAATGACAGTGATGCTTCTGTTACCGAAAAAGCGGATCGCAATAATCCCAATGGAAGGCACGGTGGTGACATAGAAGGAATCATAAAAAACCTTGATTATATAAAAGAACTTGGCGCTACGGCAGTTTGGCCTACGCCTCTTTGTGAAGATAATGACCCAAAAGGTTCCTATCATACTTATGGACAATCAGATGTTTATAAAATCGATCCAAGATTTGGAACCAATCAAGATTATGTACGTTTAAGCGCTGAACTGCACAACCGAGGCATGAAACATATTATGGATTATGTGACTAACCACTGGGGCTACCAACATTGGATGTATAAAGATTTACCTACCTACGATTGGGTTCATCAGTTTCCGGGATATTCCCAATCCAATTACAGGATGACTACGCAGTTTGACACAAATGCTTCTGCTATTGATGCCAAAAACTGTATGGACGGTTGGTTTGTTCCTTCCATGCCCGATTTAAACCAGTCAAATCCCTTAGTGCTTAATTACCTGACCCAAAATGCCATCTGGTGGATTGAATATGCGGACCTTGACGGCTTCCGTGTAGATACTTATTCTTATAATGATAAAGAAGGCATCTCAAAATGGACAAAAGCCATCATCGATGAGTATCCAAATTTCAACATTGTTGGCGAAGTATGGATGCATAGTCAGGCTCAAATGGCTTATTGGCAAAAAGACAGTAAGATTGGAGC
>CAMFLD010000326.1 GCA_945957245.1 uncultured Flavobacterium sp.
GTTTGTTGATTTACCATTTGAGTTTTTATCTTCCCTGATTCATATTTTGCAGCAACCTCATTTATGAACTGATATTTTGTTGTGGAAGTTGGCTGATAGGTATAATCTGTAAAATTATTGAGATATGATTTTCCTTTGATTTCCTCAGCTGCTATTGGCAGGGCATATAACAAGGCGCCATAAGTAAAATAATGAGCACCATTATTGTCAGCGTTTATACTGATTTCGGTTTCAAATGTTATGACAACCTGATCATTTTGGGAAAAATCTCTATGAATGATGATGAAATCATTGTCGACAGTATATTTTTCCTGAGTTATAATCTTTTTTACCCAGGCAGGTTTCCTGATTTTTAAGGTGAAATTTGAAGGAACCGATTGCGTGATTTTGAATTTAAAATCATTCTGGTACGGATAAGCGGTAATGTTTTCAATCTGAACTTCATTTTGACCTATTGTAGTGGACAAAATATTAGGCATTAATAAGGCAGCGACTATGGTATTAGCGCCCTCTTTCATCCATGAACTTTGAATAAAATACGGGGAAATCCTTCCGGCATTCGGGTTACAGCATACGGCAACATCCTGATGCGCCGGTGAATATTTGTAGCGGGTTTGCTTTCGGTCAGGCTCTACCTCTCCGTTTTTAGTCCCCAGCATTTCAAATGAGTTATCCGTTTTTAAATAGGCGATACAGGAATGATTTGGATTTCTGGAACCTTGTGCCGCATTATAAAAAGTATTTTCCACAGCATCACCAAGGGCTCCTTCTCCTTTCTTTTGTAATAATAAACAATAGCTGTCCAGCAATTCCTGAAGAGAACAGTATTCGTAGCCAGTGTGGGTAGCATCGGCATTCCGCTCGCCTATCCATTCGTCGCCAATAGCACCACCGCTAATAGTTGTGGCATTTTTAATACGCTCTAAATAGGTATCTAATGCCTGATTTACTTCTTTATTTTCAGCAGCATAATCTGATATTATCAAAGTCCGCAAATGCTCAAAAGTATGTACTCCGTGTGACCTGAGTTTGTAGTTAGGGTTCAGAACATTCTTGAGTTGCGCATCTGCTTCCGATTGATACGTATTGGAGAAATCTCTGTAAAGAAACAAGGCGTAATCCCTGTATTTTTGATTTTTGGTATGGAAATACATCCGCTCCAAAACATCGGTAAAGGTTAAACCGTGAGAAACACCGCCATTAAAGGAAGTACCTGAACTAAAAGGACTGGAAGCATTGATGGGGTAATATTCCATTACATTATTGACTGCACGTTCTATTGCCTTGAAAACTTTCTCATCTTTAGTATATTCATAATAAGCTAAAAGACCCCGATACAAAGTGGCTTTTGACCATAATTCGCCATTTTCGGAATTAAATTGGTATCTAAGTTCCTTATCATAAATACCAATGTAGCCGTCTTTATCCTGAGTCGCTAAGATTCCTTCTACATATTTTTTTATCTTTTGAATGTCTTTTTTACTGTCTAACAAAAACGCATTACGGATATAGCCGTCCCACCAATTAGATTGTGTTTCGCTGTTCCACCATTTGTATTGCTCCTCTCCTTCTGCATCTCCTGATTTGAGGTTCCCTAAATCTTTGGCTTTGGAATGTTTTTGCAGTCTGCCTGTTCCATAAATAGGATCATTGATAAGCTCCGGGACAATTTGGTCTAAATGACCTACAAAACCTTCAATATCTTTTTGCATTTGTTCTTTGAGCCAACCTGTTGGTTTGATACTTCCGAAGGGTAAAAAATCAAATTTTTCAGCATTTGTCTGGGCTGTTACATTCATACTAAAATAGAGGAAAGAGATTAGGAATACATTTTTTATCATGGCAAATAATGTAATGTCTGATGGAATATAATCCGGTCAAACTGATGGAACAATTATTTGTTATAAAAATACTGTTTTTTACTTATGCTGATACAGGCTTTCTCTGATTAAAACCTGAAATTAAGGTGTTGCCATTAAAACAATTATTTCTTAATTATTTTAAAGTAGTTATTCGCAACAGACAGGAAATAAACTCCTGTGGATAAATTGCTGATATCAAAGGTTCTGTTGGTAGTATTAGTATAGCTTGCCACTGTATTTCCCAGCTCATTGCAGATTTTAATGTCGCATGCTTCAGGTGCAAGACCGGACAGATGAATTAAATCAGTAGTGGGGTTAGGATATAACGCTATTGCATTAGTATTCGTATTAGTTACCGAAAGATTTTCAGGCGCCAGCTTCACCAGCCAATAGTCAAAACCGCTGGCATTAGGGATTTGAGTGTTGAGATGAAAGCCAGTAACATCTCCACTATTGACCATCTGCAATGCTACATAACCACCAACGGCATAACCACCATCATTGGTTTTTATAATACAGCTTGCTTTATCAATGTAATGCCCTCCCATAGTTTTCTGCCATTGGACCGCACCGTTACTGTTTAATTTTACAACCCAATAATCCGTATTGGGCGCTCCTGCTCCTCCGGTGTCCCCGGCTATTCCATGCAGTCCGCTTACATCACCATCATTTGAATTCGTTTCTCCGGCTATAATATAACCCCCATCAGCGGTTTTCAGTAGGCAGTTGGCTTTATCATAATAGGAGCCTCCCAGCGTTTTTTGCCATAGTAAATCTCCTGTATTGTTAAGCTTTATAACCCATGCATCAGCTGTACCGCCGTGATATCCTGTAACATCTCCATCAGAACCTGTAACATCTCCTGCTACGATATAACCTCCATCGTCAGTAAGTTCAACGCCATAGGCAAAATCATAATAAGAGCTGCTGCCATAAATTTTTTGCCATTCGATTGTCCCTAAACTGTTGAATTTTGTAATGCCAAATTTACCGCCCAAAAAGCCTACAGCTATATAGCCTCCATCGGGAGTCTGCTTTATATCATAATTATAGGTTCCTCCATAAGTAACCCATTGAATATCGCCGGTTGAAGATAATTTCACAATATTGTCACCATAAGTAAAATCTCCATCCCATGCATTTTGTGCATAACCCTCTCCCACAACAATAAATCCTCCATCAGAAGTTTGGATAATTTTTCGGGCTACATCGAGACTGGTTCCTCCTATTGTTTTTTGCCAAAGTAATGTACCTGAACTATCAATTTTAATAATCCAATAATCACCCCACAAAGCATTATAAGGGTTAATATGGACTCCAGTAACGTCACCATTTGTTGAAACAGAAGAACCTGCTACAATATAGTTTCCATCGGCGGTTTGTAAAATACTGTAAGCTTTGTCATCTGCGGTTCCACCATAACATTTTTTCCACTGAATGGCTCCGGTAGCCGATGTTTTGACCACCCAAAAATCATCTGTATTAGTAGCATGATTATCTGTTACATCTCCACTATTGAGATTGGTATGACCTGCAATAATAAAGCCGCCATCAGTAGTTTGCAGTATGCTTTCGGCTTCCTCAAATCCGATACCTCCGTACGTTTTTGACCATTGAATGGCGGGAGCCTGAGCATTGGCATAAGTAAGGGCAATTAAGGCTAAAAATAACAGTAGAATTTGCTTCATTTTATAAATCGATGTTATGTTAAACATAAGTTACTGATGAAAGCCTTAAGTGACACTCCCTAAAACTTGTGACCAAGTTAGAAAAAATAATAACACTAATCCTATTATTTTTCAGCACTTTACAAAAAAATAATACTATCAAAAGTAATTGCTGAACAACGATTTTAAATCAGCTTCCAGTTTTTAGTTTTCAGGTATTTTTTGCAGGAAGGACAAAAATCCTTTTCTTCGTTTAGAGGATTCCCACCTTCAGCATCCCGCATTAAGCAGGTTTTATCTTGGCAGTGTGGCAATCCTTGTGTATGTCCCAGTTCGTGTAGGGCAACTTTATAAAAC
>CAMFLD010000327.1 GCA_945957245.1 uncultured Flavobacterium sp.
GTCAGATACTGCCGGTAGAAAATCTGTCCAATCCTTTAAATACAGTTATTGGAAACCCAGATTTGGATCCTAACAAATACCACAGGTTCTTTTTTAGCTACCGGAATTTTGATTTTGCTACACGTTCCGGTTACAGTTTTTACATGGGAGGTAGTATTTATGATAACCAAATTGTTTCCTCTACGACTTATGATGAAAACCGAAAGCGTACGACAACCTATAAAAACATTGACGGTACATATGAAAGCTGGTTTGGCTTTAACTGGAATAAAACCATCAAAAAAGGAGTTCACAGTTTTAAGTTTGGTTTTGGAGCCAATGGCGGGTACGATTTGACAAGAGGATTTACCGATGGGGAAATTTATAAAGCTAATGTTTTTGACCTGTCTCCAAGAGTTAATTTTACGTATGACTACGGAGAATTATTTACGGTCAATCCTACTTACCGGTATACTTACAATGATACTAGGTATACCAACTATGTGGTTGGAAAAGCCAGCAGTTATATTCACAGGTTCAACATTACAACAACTAATTACTGGCCTAAGAATTGGGTTTTTGGTAATGATTTTGGTTATACTTATAATTCCAACATTGCCGATGGATTTAAAAAGGATTTTTATCTGTGGAATACCAGTTTGGCCTATAGTTTTTATAATAAGAAGTTTACAGTCAAAGTTAAAGTTTATGATTTGCTGAATCAAAATCAAAATACCTCCAGAACCATTACGCCAACTTCCATAAGAGATGAAGAAAATATAGTGCTGAAACGCTATGCTATGTTTTCACTTACCTACAAACTTGAAAAATTTGCAGGAAAGGAAAAGAAAGAAAGTAACAGATTTCATTGGTAAAATAAAAAAACCTCATTTATTAATGAGGTTTTTTATAGTTCGTATTTTGATTTGAAAAATAATGTGAAGGATAGACTACCAGCTACCACTTGCTCCACCACCGGAGAAGCCTCCGCCGCCAAAACCACCGCCGAAGCCTCCGCCTCCACCACCAAAACTACCACCGCCGAAGCCTCCGCCACTGCTCCTGCCAAGACTACTTAATAGGATAATATCTCCTAAATCCAATCCACCACCGCGGCCGCCGTTTCTACCACCTCTGGAGATAATAAAAATAATGACGATAATTATAATTATTATTGGTAAGAATGGGAAACGATCTTTTTTGTGATTTTTTTGTTGACTTTTAAATTTTCCTTTAATTGCGTCAATTATTGCATCTGCACCTTTGTCTAATCCTCGATAATAACTTCCAGCTTTAAATTCAGGTACGATGACGTAATCGATAATTTGACCACAAGTAGCAGCTATTAATTTGTCTTCAACTCCATAACCTGGACGAATACTTATTTGACGCTCTTGTTTTGCCAAAAGAATCATTACACCATTGTCTTCCTTAGCCTGCCCAATTCCCCATTTTTGTGCCCAGTTTGTAGAAAGTACATCAATACTTTCTCCTTTAAGGCTTTCTATAGTTACAACCACAATCTGAGTAGAAGTAGAATCGGAATACTGAATTAGTTTTTCTTCTAATTGGGTTTTTTCTTCAGGGGTGAGCAAGTTTGCATAATCATAAACCGAGGTTTGTAAACTTGGTTTTTCAGGAATTTTAAATTGAGCATAAGTGGATAAAAAACTTAGGAATGCTACAACAAAGAAAAGGATTTTTAAATCCGTAATTCGGGATAGGGAATGTGTAATTTTCATAAGTTACCCTTTTGATATTTCGTTGGAAAGTTCGTTGGTGTCATCCTCCTGATGCGGAAAATATTTTTTAAGCTGTTCGCCTGCACTTAGTATACCTTCGATTAAACCCTGTTTGAAGTTCCCATTTCTGAAGTGATGTCCCATGATATCTTTGGTAGAGTCCCAAAAGTCATTGGCGACCTTTTCATTAATGCCTTTGTCTCCATAAATGGCAAAGAGTTTGCTTTTAACCGCAACATAGATGATAACACCATTTCGTTCTTTAGTGTTTTCCATGGTAAGATGGTGGAAAACTTCCAATGCCCGATCAATAGGGGCAATGGAAGTTTCTTTTTCTATATGCACACGGATTTCTCCCGAAGTGTTTTTTTCGGCTTCGCCAATGGCAGCAACAATTTCCTGCTCCTCTTCAGTAGTCAGAAAGTCTTCTACTTTTGACATTTTCTGTTAGAATTTTACTTCAACTGGTTTATCCGCTCCCGCCACAGATTTGAAGAAAGGTTTTTCAGGATAGCTCAGAAACCAGTTTTGTGGAGTAGCCAAAACATAATTATTGTAATCTTGTACCGCCTCATTAAAACGTGTTCTTGCGGTTAGTATTTGGTTTTCTGTACTCGCTAATTCTCTTTGTAA
Organism: uncultured Flavobacterium sp.; assembly: GCA_945957245.1. Taxonomy (GTDB): domain Bacteria; phylum Bacteroidota; class Bacteroidia; order Flavobacteriales; family Flavobacteriaceae; genus Flavobacterium. The sequence continues at coordinate 2,355 of CAMFLD010000327.1, forward strand.
ATCAAGAAAATTTTGATTAGCCTTTAGATCTGGGTATTTTTCAACAGTTACCAATAATCTAGATAAGGCTGAGGAAACGCCTGATTGCGCCTGATTGAATGCGTTAAGCTGTTCTGGAGTTACATTTGAAGGATCAATGGTTACAGAAGTAGCCTTGGCTCTGGCTTCAACAACCGCTGTTAAAGTACTTTTTTCAAAGTCAGCAGCGCCTTTTACGGTATTTACTAAATTACCAATTAAATCATTCCTTCTTTGGTAGGTTGTTTCTACATTTCCCCATTCTTTATTTACAGCCTGATTTTTCTGTAATCCTGTATTTTTTATACCAATAACCCAAAAGGCAATGATTACAATTAATCCAATAACAATAATCCAAGGTAAAAATCTTCTAAAGTTCATTTTATTTAATTTTAAAGTTGTTTTTAATTTTTATAATTCATTTTTAATATTCAGTAATTGCGCCCTTATTCCTTCCAGTTTGCTTATGATTTCAAACTTGTCAAGGGTTTTCTTCTGGCCTTCCTTCAAATGCGTTTTGGCACCTTCAAGTGTAAAGCCCCGTTCTTTAACCAAATGGTAAATCAATTGAATGTTTTTCACATCTTCAGGAGTAAACATCCTGTTTCCTTTGGCATTTTTTTTAGGTTTCAGTATTTCAAATTCTTTGTCCCAAAAACGTATTAATGATGTGTTCACATTAAAAGCTTTGGAAACTTCTCCAATGCTGTAATACCTCTTTCCTTCTTTTAGCTCTATGTGCATATCTTTATATTTTTAACTGTCAGTCGGCGGCTTAATACTAATCGAGCGACTGGTTTTCCTGATTAGCTACTTTTGAAATGGCTACATACTCAGCAGCCGAAATATTTCCGTAATAAAAATTAATCGGGTTGACTACTTTACCGTCTTTGTGTACTTCATAATGCAAATGTGGCGCTTCGCTTCTTCCGGTGCTTCCAACGTATCCAATAATATCCCCTCTTTTCACCTTTTGTCCTGCACGGCATTTATATTTGCTCAAATGACCGTATAAGGTTAAGTAACCATAACCGTGTTTAATTTCAATATGGTTTCCATAACCTGATTTGGCATTATCAGCCGCAGCTACAACACCATCGCCAGTGGCATAAACCGGGGTTCCTGTTGCAGCTGTAAAATCCATGCCTTCATGCATTTTACGCACTTTAGTAAAAGGATCGCTGCGATAACCAAATCCGGAAGCTACACGCTTCAAATTTTCATTCTTAACAGGCTGAATCGCCGGTATTGCAGCTAAAAGCTTGTTTTTTTCTTTAGCCAGCTTCAAAATTTCATCCAGTGATTTTGACTGTATTGCCAATTCTTTTGAAATTACATCCACACGTTTTGAAGTATTGATAACCAAATCAGAATTGTTGAATCCTTCCAGTTCTTTATATCGGTTTACACCGCCAAAACCTGCTTTTCTTTGTTCTGTCGGAATAGGAGAAGTGTTGAAATAGGCCTGTCTCTTATACACATCTCCGAGCCCACGAGACCGAGGCTGATCTCG
>CAMFLD010000328.1 GCA_945957245.1 uncultured Flavobacterium sp.
ACAACCATCAACCGACAACCGACAACCATCAACTGACAACCGACAACCATCAACCAACAACCATCAACCGACAACCGACAACCATCAACTGACAACCGACAACCATCAACCAACAACCATCAACCGACAACCGACAACCATCAACTGACAACCGACAACCATCAACCGACAACCATCAACCGACAACCGACAACCGACAACCATCATCCATCATCCATCACCCAACTATTTTATTATGAATTTTGAATTCTAAATTTTGAATTGATTTGGTCTTAAGTTCAACATCTGTAAACTGACAACTATCAACTATCAACCATCAACCGACAACCAACATCCATCAACCGACAACCATCAACCATCACAAAAACGGCTCTGTTAATCGGTGTTTAAAAGAAAACAGCACTAATCCTACCTTTGACTTTATATTGAACCTTTCGAATAAGGCAGCTCTGTAAGCTTCGATGGATTTTATCGAAAGACCCATGGCGTCGGCCATCTGCTCATAAGTGAGTTCCCGTTCATCGCATACCAACCTGAGGAAATCGAGCTCTCTTTGATTTAATAATGGCGGTTTCTTCTTTTTGTCTTCCTTGCTATCATAATTCCGCATCCGTTTCAAAATTTCGGAAACGTTGTTATAGCCAATGTTGATGATGTTGTCTATGGCAAATTTCAAATCGTGTGCCGTACAGTTTTTGTGGAGAAAACCGCGGGCATTATGCTTGTAAGCCGTATCAATAATATCCTCATCAAAATGCTGGGTCAGCAACAAAACCCGATATTCTTCTTCTTTTTCTTCCAAAGCTTTTAACACTTCAATACCATTCATGTGAGGCATGGAATAATCCAGAATGTAGATATCCGGTTTCGGGCTAAGTGGCAGTGCCGCCAAAAAACCTTCTCCATCGTCAAACTCATTTATAACCTTATAACTACCCAGCTTTTGCAGCAATTCTTTTAAACCATGGCGCACTATGGCATGATCATCAATAAGGCAGACAGTAGTGTTTTGCATAATTTAAACCGTTTTGTTTTCACTAAGTATTATTCGGGTTCCCTCACCTATGGCCGACTCAATCGTAAACAAATAATTAATAGCTTCAGCCCGGGCTTTCATATTCTTTAAGCCTAAAGACGCATTAGTGGTGTTGGGGTCAAATCCAAGTCCGTTATCACTAAATATCATTTGAAAATGCGGACTGGTTTTAATCTTTACCTCCAAATTCCGGCATTTAGAATGCTTAAGGCAATTGTTGATGCACTCCTGGAAGATGCGGTAAATAAAAATCCGTTCACTTTCAGAAAAGCTTCGGACTTCCTTAGTTTCCGCATTAAACTCTACTCTAATTTTCCGGTTCTTTTTCAACCGTTTCAAATCATCCTCAATTACTTTAATCAAATCCTTCTGAAGGATAATCTGGTTATTGAGGGAGTGGCTTACACCTCTAATCGACTGTGACAACAAAGCCACAGATTTCGAAATTGGCGTTAATATTTCTTCCAAATCAGGAGAATCCAGCTTAAGGTTTTCCAGCTGAAAATTGATACTGGTCAACTGCTGTCCGGCATCGTCATGCAGGTCCTGTGAAATGTTATTGAGCACCTGTTCCTGGGTTTCTATGACAGTTGCTGTTAAGGTTTTTTGGAAAGCTATTTCCTTCAGGTCATGCTCCTTTATTTTTTTGATGTAGAGTTTGATCACTACAAAACAGAATAAAATTACCAAACCAATGAACAGGAGACAGATTATGATTCCCAATGCTAAATCATACATACCTTCTTTGTTTAAAAATATAAATATTTAGTAGCCCGTAATAGATACAATTTACAATATCAATAATAAAAGTATATAAATCGACACTATTAAAAATCTTAATAAATCTTATTTTATCACCAAATCCAAGCGTAAAACTTAGTCCTAAAAAGAACATAATAGGACTGAATATAAGAAGAAAATCGTTCGTAGAAAATATGACCAGCTCTTCTTTTTTTAAAAAGGAAATTGACTTAGAAATAAAATACGTCACATATATGATAGCTCCAAATATAAAAGTAAAATGATTTAGAGCTCTACCTTCAAAAAAGAAAAGATTTAAAATCGAAAAAAAAAGGAAAACCCATAAAAGAAAAAATTTTTTCCTTTTTGCTTTTAAAACTTTTAAAATAAGTAAAAGCCAAAGTGAATTATGAAAAATAAAACTTATGGAATAAAGCAAAAGCTTGGACTCATTTTCAAACAAAAACACATATATGATTTCAGTGGTCAAACTTACCAGTAAAACCGACAATAACAACAGATTTGGAAAATATTGCTTTTTAAGAAACAAAAAACCAACAGCAAATGTAATACCTATTACAATTGTTGTTGGTTCAATTAAATTAAACACATTCATTAAAAATATATTTTATGACTTACAAAGAGTTTTGACAACTCATTATTACCTGCAATGAAAATAGTCCCACTGCGCAATGGAGGATTATGAGAGTAATCATAATATTCTATCACTTTACCGTTGTCAAAATTTAGCTTAAACATAATAGTATCTCCATCAGATAATTTTATCTTTACAAAACAAAGACTACACTTACTTGGATCAATAATGTTTTTGTTTGCAATCATACTTCTAAAAAAAGGAAAAGAAAAACAATAGTCTTTCATATTATGATCATTAGGTAAAATAGCAAAATTTATCTTTTTTGCTACAAAGTCAAACTTGAAGGACATATAATTTTCATAATTATAAGCTTGAAAACCGCTTAAATTTAAACCTGCCAAAATATCAGTCAATGTGTAATCGATAGAGTTACCTTTGCTAATCTCTTTTTCAATTAAAGTAACTAATCCATTACTGTTGTGTATCATGTGTAATTCTTCAATGAACTTGTAAGTATCTTTATAATCAATAAAATCAGATGCTTCTTTTAACCAATCAAGCTGTCCTTGTTCCGTTAATACAGAAATGTTGTATGCATTTTGGGTAGCTGTTGGATATGGATTCATTATTACTTGATACTTTTGGTTTTCTAACAACCAATTTTTAGCTTCATCCGGGGTTCTAACGTTGCAAAGCGTTACAATATTGATAATTGCAACCTCGTTATAATTGTAATGTGGCATAATAAAAAATTTATGGGTTAATAATGACCAAAGTTCTTTATAACCTAAGTATGCAGATTGGGGTAAAACACTATTATGCTAGGGTTTTACCCCTATTATGACATTCACTTACTAAAATAACACTTTTTTTCTTACACTACCTATAATTGTTAATAAATCAATTGGTTAGGTAAAACACTATTGATAATTAGGGTATTCCCCCAAAGAAAATAATATAACATCAATGTAGCTTTGAAGTATCGATAAAAACAAAACAGGGAAGCTGAAAACTGAACTTAGAGTAGGCATAACAAAGTCTTATTTATTCTGGACAATATAAATACCCTGAGAATAAATACATTAACTAAGAATTATAAAAGAACCCAGAAGAATTATTTTCAGTATTCATTAACAATTAAAAAAGCATTTCACCGTATTTATTTGATTTTCAACGATTAAAACCTACATTTAAACGAAAGTAAAAATTATTTAAGTACCTTTAGGTATATCGTAAACCACTACATACCACCTTTTTACGATACCTAATACCACAAAATTTTATCGGAAGCCTCTCCCCATATCTTATGGCTTATAGTTGTTATTTATTAATTTTTAAAACTATATAAGCATGAAAACAAGATTATTATTTATCCTATTATTTATTGGTTATTTAGGATATGCCACTCCTGCAGATTCCACAAAAGCATCTCCTAAAAAACCAAAGACAGAAAAAAAAGAAATGAAATGAAATGAAAAAGAGAAAAGAGGAAGAAAGAAACCATATTA
>CAMFLD010000329.1 GCA_945957245.1 uncultured Flavobacterium sp.
GAACTGTAATGCATGTTAAAGAAATCATTTTCTGAATCGTCATAATCCTGAACACTTGCATCGGTTTTAAATAAAGTACCTTTTGGCAAATAAAGGTAAAGTTCTACACGCTGCCCTCTGAATTTGTTTACAGACTCGGTAATTATATAATTATCTAAAATTAACTGATTTCCTTCAGATTTAAAATCATATTTAATTTTTTCTGCCCGTTTTTTGGCTTCCAAAGCGGTTTTCCCTACAGCCAGCCTTTCTATTTGCAGATAAGGTAAAGCTTCTTCTGTTGGAAGTATCTCGATAGATACATTGTTAGAATAGATTACATCGTTACCTTTTTCATCCTGAGTCAGTTTAAAATCTCTGTTGTGATAAATATCTTTTGAATAGAAATCATTGTTTTTAAACTTAATCTGCAAAGTATCGGTAGGAGCAATGTTAATGGTTTGTTTTTTAACATCTTTACCGTCATAGGCAATTTGAGTTGCCTCATTAATTCCTAATGAAATTATTATTCCAATAGCGATTATCCATACGCCTAACAAACTGAATTTGATAATGTTGCTTATTGATTTTAGATTGGTTACCAAAAGTTTCAAACCTAGTATCAGGAAGAAGAATAATGGAATACCGGCGCCTAAAAGAAACAAAATGCCCTGAAGCCAGATAGGAGTTTCTAATCCAATTGGTGTACTGATATGGTTTAGGATGAAATTATCAGGCATAGAGGATGAAAAGATCATGAAGATAGAGGCAAAGCAAACGGCAAGCAGTAGGATAGATGAGAATACCACAATGATAGCTCCCAGTATTTTAGCGAAAACTTTAAAGATGTTTACAAATACATCGCCAATTCCGTCAGCAACTTTTGTGGCGTTGTGTTTTACTTCGTTTCCCATTTTGTCATAGTCCGCATTTTTGAACTTGTTGGAAACGTACTCAAATTCTTCTCTTACTTTTTTTTCGATATTGGAAATGGTTACCGGTTCTCCGGTCATTTCCAGTTTTTCTGATGTGGTAACTGCTTTAGGCATAGCTATCCAAAGAATGATGTAAGCCAATAAACCGGTTCCGAATCCAAAGAATAAGATTAAGAATAAGATTTTGATCCATACAGCATCGATTCCGAAATAGTGTCCTAAACCGGTACAGACTCCGGCAATGGTACCCCTGTCTTTGTCACGGTACAGTTTTTTTGATTTTGTATAAGTAAAAGTTTCCTGAGTATTGTCTTCTCCTTCATCATCAAGACGATAATCTTCAGGCTGTCCCATAACTACGATTACTTCGTCAACATCTTTCATGTTTACGGCGTGTTTCTCGCTTTTTTGTTTTTCAGCAAGTAATTCGGCCACACGCATTTCAATGTCTTTCATGATTTCATCTCTTCCAGAAGAATTAGAAAGTGATCTTTTAATTGCCTCGAAATACCGAGTTAATTTTTGGTACGCATCTTCATCTATGTGAAAAACTAAACCACCTATATTAATATTTACTGTTTTGTTCATGATTTCTTTGATTTGTTGGTTGTGATGATGTTAACGGCTCCGGAAAGCTCTGCCCATGTACCGCTTAATTCTGTTAAAAATGTTTTTCCTATCTCTGTAAGACCATAATATTTTCTTGGAGGTCCAGAAGTCGATTCTTCCCAACGGTAGTTAAGCAAACCGTCATTTTTTAGTCTTGTCAGCAGCGGATAAACCGTTCCCTCTACCACAAGCAATTTTGCGTCTTTTAAAGTGTCCAATATTTCAGAAGTGTAAGCCTCTTTGTCTCTTAAGACAGACAAGATACAGAATTCTAAGACACCTTTGCGCATCTGGGCTTTTGTGTTCTCAATATTCATAATACATGATTTAATTTTTTTGGGTTAATACTGTTCGTTTTTCAATTGATGGTTGAAACTTGGGTGATGATTGATGATGATTGAATTTCGATTGCCTGTTATTCGGAAAGCTGTACAATTAGATTAGATTGTTTTTCTCCGATGATTTTTATCAGGTATTTTTCATTTTCTTCCATTGGAAAAATGAGTTTGTTTTCTCCGGCTTTTTTAAAATTTTGTGCTAAAATCGTTTTGTTTTTTGTGTCTGTTACGGTAATCTTTAGATTGTCCTCAGTTTTCATACTGAATTTAAGATTAACTTCGATGTCTTCATGAGCTACAATTTCAAATTGATGAGGTTCTTTTTGTACTCCTGTTTCTTGTTTTTGGAAGCTTTTAACTTCGATTCCCTTGTTGTCCTGTGCCATTAATTTTACGGTCATGGTCAGGATCATTCCAACGATTAAGATTAACTGTTTCATTTTTGATTGATTTTTAATGATTGATGATTTGTGATTGATGATTATTTGAAAAATGGTATGCTTAATGGGTATTTGTAACACTCGCCATTGGCAGCTTTTACGGCTCCTATGATGATTAAAACAAATTCAGTTACTTTTAATACACCGAAAAGGAAGGCAGCTATGATACCTACAACTGCTATTCCGGTTATATTGTCAAAATGCAATTCGAAGTTATCTCTAAATCCTGCTCCATCATGGATAAAGGCTTCAAAAGGAATGTTGCTGAAAATAGTGTATAATAATATTGGTACGGCAATCAATGCTAACAATACCATATAAACAAAGATGCTTAGTTGGAAATTCATTACTCGTTTACCATTATCGTTGATAAATTCTGATTCCTCTTTTTTGGAACTCCATATTACAATTGGGAAAATATAATTCCCAAAAGGAATAATATACTGTGTCAAAGCGCTTAAGTGTAAAACTGTAGCGATATTTTTGTCGTTAGTTGTAGTCATGGTTTCTATTATTTTAGGTTGCTATTTAACTAAATTTATCTAATACTATAGATAAGCTATTAATTTCTTATACAAAGATACAATCAAAAAAAGGTATTATGCAATACAAAGTACTTAAAATTAACAAAAAATTAACATTTGATAATAGGCTTAAATACAGTTCTTTTTGACTACATTTACAGTAAAACCAAGGCTTATGGAATTTTCTCCTTCTAAATTGAATACTTTTTTGTTTTTTAAACTTCCTGCTGCTTTTTGGAGTGGGGTTAGGGTAAAAAGCATTTCTGGTCACCAGTGTGTGGTTACTGTAAAGCATCGGTGGGTGAACCAAAATCCGTTTAATTCGATGTATTTTGCTGTGCAGGCTATGGCTGCCGAACTCACTACCGGAGCTCTTGTAATGATGCAGATAAAACTAAGCGGCAGGAAAATCTCGATGCTTGTTGCTAATAACAATAGTAATTTCACCAAAAAGGCTACCGGAAGAATTACCTTTACCTGCAATGATGGTCACTTACTGGAGGAAGCTGTTCAAAAAACAATTGCTACAGGTGAAGGACAGACCATCTGGATGAAATCTGTTGGGATTAATGAAAAGGGTGAACAGGTATCTGAAATGAATTTCGAATGGAGCCTTAAGCTGAAATCTTAAAAGTTAAACCCATAATAATTGGCTTTTATTTAAGACACGTTGGCTGTAAATTTGATGTAATCCAAGCATTTTTGGATTGTTTGGATGCAACAGAATAAAACACAACACTATGAAGATTCTAATTACAGGCGCTACAGGTTTGGTCGGCAATGCGCTGGTCAAGCTTTTATTATCAAAGAAACATTCAGTCAATTACCTCACAACCTCTGTATCCAAAATAGAAAACTTACCTGATTATAGAGGGTTTTACTGGAATCCGGAGCAGGGTAAGATTGACGAAAATTGTCTTTATGAGGTTGATGCCATTATTCATTTGGCCGGAGCTAACATTTCCCATCGCTGGACTAAAGCTTACAAGCAGGAAATTATCGAAAGTCGTACGCTGTCTGCCGAATTACTATACAATATGGTACGT
>CAMFLD010000330.1 GCA_945957245.1 uncultured Flavobacterium sp.
GCGTCAGATGTGTATAAGAGACAGCCTTTACACAATGCAAATATAGAGGGTCCCGCACCGGAAATCCCTGAGCCTAGAGCTCCAGCTTCGAGTGCCGCATTCTTTACGGCTTCAAAATTTGGAATTAAATGCTTACGTGCCGGCTCTACTATAACATCCTGAAGGGAACGTCCTATTAAGTCGTAATCTTTGGTGTAAAGTCCGGCAATCAGTCCGCCAAGATTTCCCCATTGTGTTATGGCATTTTTCAAGGAAACCTCGGGTTTTAAAACAGCTCTGGCATCGGCTGTTTTTACTTCAATATGCGGATGTAATACTACAGCGTAAATTTCTTCAGGACTGTCAATCCGAATAACATCCAGAGGATTATAACCTCGTACTAAGGTAAATCCACCCAGAACACACGGTGCAACATTGTCGGCATGTTCGCTTCCGCTGGCCAGAGCTTCGCCTTTCATAGCAAAATCAACTAACTGATGTTTGGTGAATGGTCTGCCCAAAAGTTCGTTGATTCCAAATACAGCTCCGGCTGCACTTGCAGATGAGCTTCCGATACCGCTTCCGGCTTTTATTTTTTTATAGATTTCCATTTCAATACCAAAGTCGGGTTTAACTGCTTCCAATAAGGCTAAACCAGCTACGCCGGCTACATTTTTTTCTGCCTCGAGAGGTAAATCGGCTCCGGTTATTTTGGTAATTCTAATGCCTTTTTCCGGACTTTTTCGAAATATCATTTCATCTCCAATTCCATCAAGGCAAAGTCCCATAACATCAAATCCACAGTTGAGGTTGGCGATGGTTGCGGGACAGAATATTTTGATTTCGTTCATTTTTTTTAGTTTCAGAGTGGCAAAGTTTCAGAGTGGCAAAGTGGCAAAGTGGCAAAGTTTAGAATTAAAATTACTCTGAAACTTTGCTACTTTGTAACTCTGCTACTATCTTTTTAAACATTTCCAATTCGTATTACATCGGCAAAGATTCCTGAGGCTGTTACGGCTGCTCCGGCTCCGGCTCCTTTGATAATTAATGGCTGGTCAACATAGCGGTCGGTATAAAACTCAACGATATTGTCTTTGCCCTCCAGATTATAGAACGGACTTTCTTTTGGTATAAACTGTAATCCGACTGAAGCTTTTCCGTTATCGAATTTTGCCACAAACTTGATGCGGCTGTCTTTGGCTTTAGCATCAGCAAGAAGTTGGTTGAAATGGTCATCGTGCTTAATCAATGATTTAAAGAAGTCATCATTGTTAGTCGTTTCCATACATTCTTTTGGAAGGAAACAATTGTTTTCGATGTCTTCAATATCCATTTGGTAACCGCTTTCGCGGATAAGGATTAATATCTTACGGGCAACATCTACACCACTCAAATCTATCTTAGGGTCTGGCTCAGTAAATCCCTGTACTCCAGCTTCTTTAACAACATCATGAAAATTATAACTTTCACTAAAATTATTAAAAATAAAGTTTAGACTTCCTGATAAAACGGCTTGTATTTTATTGACTTTATCCCCAGAAGCAATCAGGTGTTTCAAGGTGTCAATGATAGGCAATCCGGCTCCGACATTAGTTTCAAAAAGGAACGGTGCATTGTATTTGCGGGAAAGGTTTTTAAGGTTTTTATAATTTTCATATTCCGATGAACAGGCAATTTTATTGCAGGTAACGACTGCAATGTTCTGACTTAGGAATTGGCTGTAAATACCTGCTATTTCATAATTAGCCGTGATGTCTACAAATATACTGTTACGTAAGTTGAGGTCTTTGGCTTTTGCAATAAAGCTTTCTACATTGGCCTTTTCTCCATTTTCAACAGCAGTTTTCCAATCTTTTAAATCGATTCCGTCTTCGTTGAAAACCATTTTCCTGGAGTTGGATAAAGCAATGACACGCAAATTGATTTTGAGGTTTTCTTTTAGGAATTTCTTTTGCTGGGCAATCTGGTCAATGAATTTTTCACCTACGTTTCCAATTCCCATTACAAACAGGTTCAACTGTTTGGTATTGTCTTCGAAGAAGCGTTCGTGTAAAGTATTGAGCGCTTTTTTTACATCTTTTTCATTGATTACTACCGAGATATTTCTTTCAGAAGCACCTTGGGCAATAGCACGGATATTGACATTGTTTTTGCCTAAAGTACTGAACATCTTTCCACTGATTCCCTGATGGTTTTTCATATTTTCTCCAACAAGAGCCACAATGCACAATTCTTTCTCGATAATGCACGGATCAATTTTGCCTTGTGCAATTTCTAATTCGAAAGCTTTATCAATAGCTGCTTTGGCATTCGCAGCATCAGCACTCAGAATACCAATACAAATCGAATGTTCAGAAGAAGCCTGTGTAATGAAAATCACATTGATTCCTTCATTTGACAATACTTCGAACAGGCGTTTGGAAGAACCTGCCACTCCAACCATACCGGAACCTTCAAGGGTTAGCAATGCAATATTATCGATATGCGAAATCCCTTTAATCGGATTGCTTGATGCTTTTGGCTGGTGTGAAATAAGTGTTCCGTAAGCTTCAGGTTCGAAGGTGTTTTTGATGAAGATAGGAATATTGTCTTTTAAAACCGGCTGAATTGTTGGTGGATAAAGCACTTTGGCACCAAAATGCGACAATTCCATTGCTTCCTGATAAGAAATAGTTTCAATGGGTTGGGCCTGTTTCACCACACGTGGATTGGCGGTAAACATTCCGTTTACATCCGTCCAGATTTCCAGAACCGAAGCTTTTACTGCTGCTGCGATTATGGCAGCGGTGTAATCAGAACCTCCACGTCCTAAAGTGGTCATATTGCCATCATGCGATGAAGCAATAAATCCGGGGAATAAAACCACCTGATGTTTATCATTCTTGAAATAATCAGCGATAAGTTGGTTGGTTAATTCAAAATCAACGCTGGCTTTTCCAAAATTGGAATTGGTTTTAATAAGTTCCCGGCTGTCTTTGAAAGCGGAGTTACTTACCTTTTGTCTTAAGGCTACTGCGATGATTTGGGAAGACAGTAATTCGCCAAACCCTGCCACAATATCGGCGGTACGGCCTGATAATTCTCCCAGAAGGTAGCAACCGTCAAGTAATGTTTTGAGCAGGTTAATGTCGCTGTTTATTTTTTCAATGATTTCGCTTTGCTCGCTTAACGGAACCAGTTCGTCTATGGCTTGTTTGTGTTTTCTGTCGATGTCGGCTATGATTTCCTTGTACGCTTTGTCTTTAGCCGAAGCTGTTTTTCCTGCAAGGATAAGTAAATCGGTAACGCCACTGAAGGCCGAAACTACTACAGCTAATTTGTCTTCTTTGCTTTTATGGGCAACGATTGCTATCGTTTTTGAAATATTTTCTGCATTGGCCACAGAGGTGCCGCCAAATTTTAATACTATCATGGTCTTAATTCTGAATTGTGAATGGTAAATTATGAATCGCTTTCTTTCGAAAGTCCGTGAAAAGGATTATATGTGAATGATTATACCCCAAATGGGGTAGTAGTTGTTGTGGTAGCAACAGACGTTACAGCCAAGGTATTAGCTGTAGTAGTTGATGCATATTTGCTGTTGTTATTCCACATAGTTTTCCAAAAGTAACATTTTTTGGTTATGAAAAAAATGTTGCCTTTATTTTTATCAAAATCGTAGTTTTCCTGAAACAGGAAAAACTTAATAGGATATTTTTTAACAGATGCGCATTTTCATTAGCAATTCTACAATAAAATAGTGTTGGTAAAACTTGTTTTTTAACGTTTGTTTACGCAATTTTGGGCACAATTTGCGCATAAAAAATGGAAAATACACACTACATAAGCTCGGAAGCTGTCTCTTATACACATCTCCGAGCCCACGAGACCGAGGCTGATCTC
>CAMFLD010000331.1 GCA_945957245.1 uncultured Flavobacterium sp.
ATGCTATAATATTGCTAATATGTTTCATTGGCCCTTCTTCAATCATCAGCCAGAGCGCATCACTACCTATGATGTAGGCCAGAAAAACATTGGCAATGAGGAAAGAAATAATAAAAAATAGCAGCCACTTTAGTGAGCGTTTGCGGATTTTTTCAGCATCCCAGGCTTGTTTGTCAAGCCTTATCTGCGCCCCACGATCGCCGTCGATCCAAAATTCAATCCGCCTGAAAACCATTTCAAGGAAAATAGTCTGAGGACAGATCCATCCGCAGAAAATCCTTCCGAAAACAACGGTGAATAGGGTTACAAAAACCACCCCTATAATCATCACCAAAACGAAGATGTAAAAGTCCTGGGGCCAGAATGGGAACCCGAAGATATTGAACCGGCGCTCCAGGACATTAAACATCATAAACTGATTGCCATTAACCTTAATAAAAGGGTTTGCTATCAGAATGACAAGTAAAAAATAGCTGACGTATTTACGGTAGTTATAAAATTTGCCACTAGGTTTTTTAGGAAAAATAAACTTTCTTTTCCCTTCGGCATCCAAGGTTCCAATACTATCTCTAAAAGCCTCTTTTTCGCTATTTTCCTGCATAATCTATTTTGTTGCTTCAGCGGGTTTTTCTTTGCTCAATTCAGGGTCGACCCATACGTCACCATCCGGTGCTTTAGGATTTTTTGGATTACTTCCCTGTAATGATAGAACATAACTGGCCACTTGTTGTATTTCTGTTGGTTTGAGTGTACCTTTCCAGGCTACCATTCCTTTTCCGTCTCTTCCTCCGTTAGTAATGGTATGGAATAGATTTTTAATGCTTCCTCCAAAAATCCAGTGGTCATCAGTTAGGTTAGGTCCAATCTGTCCTCCGGCATCAGCTCGGTGGCAGGCAACACAGTTTTGCTGGAATGTTGCTTTTCCTTTGGCCAGGCTGGCAGCATCTGTAAGTTTGGTTACCTTGCTTTCACTCATCATATCAGGAGCAGTAAGCATGTATTTAGCAACATCTTCTTTGGCCTGAGCCATTTCTTTACGAAGTTCGGTTTCGGGGTCATCGCCGCCCATGATTTCAAATCGTACTAAATATATTGCTGCGAAACCAATACAGCCATAGAACAGGTACAACCACCATGGTGGTAACTTGTTATCAAGCTCTTTAATACCATCATAATTATGGTCTAACATTAACAAGTCATCATTTTCAATTGGCTCAGATCGGGTGAGCTTTTTCATTAGGTTTTTATACCATTCAGATTCTGTTATCTTGATATCGACGCTGGTTATCTCATCTAATTTTTTCCTTTGCTCGTCAGTCATCATTTGGTAAGTAATATTATCTACCGCTGATTTGACAATTTCAATTGCAATCAGTAAAAACAAAAAGACAAAGAGAAACACCGATACCATTGGGTATTTCACAAATGCAGGACGGTCTCCTGAATCAATGAAATATTCCATTGCTATAAAAACAGAAAAGAAAATAACCGGGACTCTTACATATACTGGAAAGAACTTTTTCATTTTTTAGGATTTAAGGATTCATCAATTTTATTGTCATTTAAAGGCATGTTACTGAATGCCACTATAGTTTCTTTTTTATACGCATATACCCAAATACCTAAAGCCAGGAAAAAAAAGAAGAAAATCAATAGCGATATTATCGGATAGACTGCCACACCGGCAATGGTTTCCATATTGTGTTTAATTGGTTCGAACATGGCTTTAATTATTTAGATTTGTCTTTTACTTTAATATCGGTTCCAAGTCTTTGCAGATAAGCGATAAGTGCTACAATCTCACGTTGGTGCATTGGAACAAATTTTTCACCTTTAGCTTCTGCTTTTTTCTTGCTTTCCTCATAACTTTTTACAAAGTCAGGGTCTGAATAAAGGCTTTTTTCAATTTGGCTGCTTTGAGCTTCAATCTGTTTAGGAGCATTTTCAATTTCGTAATCAGTATAAGGAACTCCCAATTCACGCATTACCTTCATTTTCTTGTCGATATCTGAAATATCTAAAGGTTTATTTTTGAAAAGCCATTTGTAACCCGGCATAATTGAACCGGCTGAAGTAGATTGTGGATCCCATAAGTGGTTGAAATGCCAGTTATCATTATATTTACCACCTACACGAAGTAAATCCGGACCGGTTCTTTTTGAACCCCATAAGAAAGGATGATCATAAACAAATTCACCTGCTTTTGCCTGAGGACCATAACGTTCTACTTCACTTCGGAATGGACGTACCATTTGAGAGTGGCAGCTAACGCAGCCTTCTCTGATATAGATATCACGACCTTCTAGTTCCAGTGGAGTGTAAGGTTTGACACTGGCAATGGTTGGAATATTAGATTTAACCATAATCGTTGGCACAATCTGGATGATTCCACCAATAAGGATTGCAACAGTAGCAAGAATGGTCAATTGGATTGGTCTTCTTTCAAGCCAAGAGTGGAATTTTTCTCCTTTTACCCTTGATGAGGCAATACGTTGTAATTCTGGAGCTTCTGCAAGTTCATCTGTTACCACTGCATTGGCTTTTATGGTTTTAACAATATTGAATACTAAAATAAATACTCCAATGATATACATTGTTCCTCCAATAGCACGCATCCAGTACATTGGGATAATCTGTTGAACGGTTTCGAGGAAGTTACCATAAGTCAGCGTTCCGTCAGGATTAAACTGTTTCCACATGGACGCCTGAACAAAACCGGCTACATACATTGGAAGCGCATAAAGGATAATTCCTAGTGTTCCTAACCAGAAGTGCCAGTTGGCTAATTTGGTTGAGAATAAAGGTCCTTTTGTCATTCTTGGTATTAACCAATAAATCATACCAAAGGCCATGAAACCATTCCATGCTAATGCTCCCACGTGAACGTGTGCAATAATCCAGTCTGTAAAATGGGCTATTGCGTTTACATTTTTAAGAGAAAGCATTGGACCTTCAAAAGTGGCCATACCATAACCTGTAATAGCTACTACGAAGAATTTTAATACCGGTTCTACACGAACTTTGTCCCAAACACCACGTAGTGTAAGTAATCCATTAATCATACCTCCCCAAGACGGAGCAATTAGCATTACGGAGAAGACTACCCCAAGGTTTTGTGCCCAATTTGGTAAAGCTGAATAGAGTAAGTGGTGAGGTCCGGCCCAGATATAAATAAAGATTAGTGACCAGAAGTGAACAATAGAAAGACGGTAAGAATAAACAGGTCGGTTAGCTGCTTTTGGTACAAAATAATACATTAATCCTAAAAATGGAGTTGTAAGGAAGAATGCAACAGCATTATGCCCATACCACCATTGTACTAACGCATCCTGAACACCCGCATAAACGGAATAACTTTTTGTCAAAGAAACCGGAAGTTCAAGACTGTTGAAAATGTGTAGTACCGCAACGGTTACGAAAGTGGCAATGTAAAACCAAATCGCTACATAAAGATGGCGTTCCCTACGGCGTAGTATGGTTCCAATCATATTGATTCCGAAGACTACCCAAATAAGGGCAATGGCAATATCTATAGGCCATTCAAGCTCAGCATATTCTTTTGAAGTAGTAATTCCTAAAGGTAGTGAAACTGCTGCAGCTACTATTATAAGCTGCCAACCCCAAAAATGCAGGTTACTGAGAAAATCACTAAACATTCTGGCCTTTAAAAGGCGTTGTAGGGAATAATAAACCCCTGCAAACATTGCATTTCCCACAAAGGCAAAAATCACTGCATTCGTATGCAATGGACGCAGCCTTCCAAAACTAAGCCATGGAATGCCATCGGTAAGGTTAGGAAAAAGAAAGAAGAAAGCCAGTAGTAACCCTACTGCCATAC
>CAMFLD010000332.1 GCA_945957245.1 uncultured Flavobacterium sp.
GCATATCGTCGGCAGCGTCAGATGTGTATAAGAGACAGGTGTTATGTTGGGTTTTGAATTTTTCTGTTAAGATTTTCATGTTTATATATACTGTTTTTTAGCCCGGATTGCAACGGCATCCTTTTGCGAAGCAAAAGATACAGTGGAAAGCCGGATAAAGCTTCTAAAAAAGTTTATTTTTCAGTTCGTTGGACGATTTGTGTACGGCATCGGCGAGGCTTTGCTTGTAGGCAATGATTTTATCCTGTATTGTCGGATTGTGGCTTCCGATGATTTGGGCAGCGAGTATTCCTGCATTTTTGGCGCCATTTAAGGCTACTGTAGCTACCGGAACACCACCGGGCATTTGTAGAATAGACAATACGGAATCCCATCCGTCAATGGAATTGCTGGATTTAACGGGAACACCAATTACCGGTAGGGGAGACATAGAGGCAACCATTCCCGGGAGGTGAGCTGCGCCGCCGGCACCGGCAATGATTATATTGATCCCTCGTGTGTGGGCATTGTTGCTGAATTCGAATAATTTTTCAGGAGTTCGGTGGGCAGAAACGATATCGACTTCGGTTTCTATGCCAAAACTTTGCAGGATGTCTATGGCTTCCTGCATTATTGGGAGGTCGCTTTGGCTTCCCATGATGATAGCTACTTTACTCATGACTTTAATTATTTATTGTGATAATTTTTAAATGACCGTTGAACTCATTAATCCAAATGCTTCCATCTGCAATCATGGTGCCCTGCCAGTTTGAAAAAACGTTGCAAATACAGGACTTTTGAATACTTTTTTTGAGGTGAGCAGTGATGATTAAATTGTATTTTGCCAAAAAATCTTTAGCATTTTTAATTTTTGATTTCTTTTTTTGAATCCTGGTGGTTAGAGGAAATTCGATGTTTTTGGAAAGCCAGATTTTGTCATCTGTGATAATGGCTTGTTTGGCATTTTTGAAAAACGATTCCACCTCTTCCTCTTTGATGCCCAAACCATATCTGTTGTTGAGTGAATTGCCTGTCCATGAATTCAGACGAAGGAAAAAATGAATATCCGAATGGGTTGTAGAAGCCCATTTTCCTCCAATCGAATTGTCTTTTTCGTTGATGGTGCCACTGAATTTGGCCGTAATTTTATTTCCTGTGAATTCATCAAGAAATAGGGTATTGTCTTTTAATTTGCCTTTTAACGGGATACGGGTTTCGTATTTTTTATAACAATAATCACCTGTGAGATTGCCAATACTGTCTTTAAAAATATTCATCACGATATCACTTTCTCCTATGTAGCCTTCAAAGCAACTCCAGCCATTCTGAAAGGTTTGTGAATAGCAACAGGAGGAAAAGAAAAATAATATGAATAGTTTTTTTAGCATTATCCGGATATTACTTTGATTGTATTTTTAACTTCTTCTGCTATTTTCCGTGCAGCATCCATATTTTCATTTACGATGGTAACGTGTCCCATTTTTCGGAATGGTCTTGTTTCTTTTTTGCCGTAAATGTGTGGTGTTACTCCATCAATTGCCATTATCTTTTCGATGTTTTCATAAATTACATTTCCGGAATACCCTTCGGCACCTACCAAATTTACCATAATTCCGGCAACTTTACTGGCAGTACTGCCCAGAGGAAGTCCGGTAATGGCCCGCAAATGGTTTTCGAATTGGGAAGTATAACTGGCTTCGATACTGTAATGCCCCGAATTGTGTGGCCTTGGCGCTACTTCATTGACTAAAATGTTTCCGTCTGTAGTTTGGAACATTTCTACAGCGAGTAAGCCTACATGACGGTAGGTTTCCGCTACCTGAAGCGCAATTTTATGGGCTTTTTGGGCAATGTCAAAATCGATTCGTGCCGGACAGATTACATATTCAACCTGATTAGCTTCAGGATGGAACTCCATTTCGACAACGGGGTAAACTTTTATTTCGCCCAAAGCGGAGCGCACTACAATTACCGACAGTTCGTTTACAAAAGGAACCATTTGTTCGGCTATGCACTCTGTATTGGGTAGATTATCAAGATCGTTTATTGAACGTACTATTTTCACACCGTTTCCGTCATAACCAAAGCGGGCACTTTTCCAAACAAAAGGAAGTTCCAGCTTATTGTTTTCAATTTCGGATTTTAATTCATCGCTTGAATTAAATCTTTTGTAGGGTGCTGTTGGGATTTGATTTTCAGTATAGAAATCCTTTTGAACGCCTTTGTTCTGAATCAGTCTCAGCGTTTTGGGTGATGGATATATTTTGAGTCCTTCTTCCTCCAGTTTGTCTAATGCATCCAGATTTACGTTTTCAATTTCTATAGTAAGGAGATCCACTTTTTTGCCAAACCCATAAACGGTGTCAAAATCCATGAGGTCGCCGATTACAAATTTTGTGGCTCCGAATTGGCTTGGCGCATCACTGCTTGGATCTAAAACGTAGGTTTGAATGTCAAATTTCCGGGTTTCGGCTAAGAGCATTTTGCCCAGTTGCCCACCACCAAGGATGCCCAGTTTAAAATTGGAAGAGAAGTAATTCATTAGTCGTAGTTATTGTTTTTTCCTGACAATCTGCATTGTTATTGCGGTGTCATGTTGTAGTTGTTGGCGCAAATATAAGCAACATTTCAGACTATTTCAGCCGTTTTAGTATGTCTTTAACTGCAAATTTGTAACCGGGAGTCTGTTGGCTGCAATCCCTCGAAAGCAGTGCCTTAAGTTCATCATTTACCCAGTTGTGCTTTCTGCCAAGGCTATATAAAGTACGCATTGTATAAGCCGCATTGGCTGCTTTATCAGATTGTATAAGCCAGTCAAGGAAAGTTTCTATGATTTTTTCTTCCTGATTTTCGGTCAGTTTTACATCTTTGTGATTTACAAGGAACAAACCTGTTTTAGACATTGAACGGATAGCAGAGTCGGATTTGTAATTTTTTAGCACTGAGCAATACGCATCGATGTATGGAATGAAAAGGTCCATTCGTTCTTCAGCGATTAGTTCTAAAATCCAGCAGGCTTTGTGATGGTTTCGGTCTTTGGTGTTGAAGGCAATCGCTGTCAGATCCTTCAAATATTCGGGATTTTCGAAAATGAACTGCTTGTTATCATCACGGCACTTTCGGTGTGCTGTGCTTTTGCTGATTCTGTTATAAAAAACTGCATCCATTTTGTAAATATAAAAAATACATCAATATTTAAGATTTTCCCTTATAAGGTTTAACTTCTAACTTCCAACTTCTTATCTTTGCACCTTATTTTAAAACCAAAAGATATGATACATCTTCATGACAAAACCTTCGAGCCATTCATTTCTTCTGAAGAAATTGATTTTGCGATTAAGAATATGGCAAAGCAGATGGATGATGATTTTTTTGATGAAGTACCAGTGTTTATTGGGGTTTTAAACGGAGCCTT
The DNA here is from genome assembly GCA_945957245.1 of uncultured Flavobacterium sp. Classification (GTDB taxonomy): domain Bacteria; phylum Bacteroidota; class Bacteroidia; order Flavobacteriales; family Flavobacteriaceae; genus Flavobacterium. The sequence goes on from CAMFLD010000332.1 coordinate 3,395, forward strand.
CATGGTAATGTCCGACCTGATGAAAAACTACAGAGGCATGTGTGAAGTAAGTTTTGTAAAAATGGCTTCTTATGAAGGGACTTCGTCAACCAATGATGTTAAGCAATTAATTGGTCTTAATCAGGACTTGGAAGGAAGAACTGTAGTAGTGGTTGAAGATATTGTTGATACCGGAAATACCGTAGAAGAACTCAAAGCTATCTTCAAAGAAAAAAAGGTAAAACATTTAAAAATTGCTACCCTTTTCTTTAAACCGGAAGCTTATAAAAAAGACATTAAAATTGACTATATCGGAATCCGAATTCCAAACAAATTTATCGTAGGCTACGGTCTAGACTATGACGGATTAGGCAGAAATTTACCAGACATTTACCAGTTAGCCCAATAATTTAAAATTTAGAATTTATATAAAATAACAAAATGATCAACATCGTTC
>CAMFLD010000333.1 GCA_945957245.1 uncultured Flavobacterium sp.
AGCCTCGGTCTCGTGGGCTCGGAGATGTGTATAAGAGACAGGTTTTAAATCAATTATTTACGTAGCTAATTTCTTTCTTAATAAATAGAAAAATGCATTTTATCGATGTTTTTTGCATTTTATCTAGGTTTTTTAAAAAAAGTCCCTATATTTGTTTCATAATTTTTTACTGTTTTGATAAATGATATGACATCATTTTGTGCCCCAAAACTTTAAAAACAAAATTGGAAATTATGAAACGTATAGAAAAAGTCTTCCTACTGATGCTAATTCTAACTAGCTTCATTACAAATGCTCAGACTGCGGACAATCAGGTTCCGTCAGCTGCTGATGCTAAAAAAACAGAATTGCGCTATTACTATTTCCCAAATCTTGAGGCTTACTTTGACTTAAAGGAAAAAGTATACCTGTACAAGGAACAGGGAGAATGGGTTGAAGCCGAAGAGCTTCCTAAAAATTACGGAGGTTACTCTTTATATAATAAAGTTAAGGTAAACATAACGGACTATGATGGTGATGAGCCTTACCTTATGATCGATATCCACAAAAAGAAGTACCCTTATAATTCCAAGGGAAGATTTACTAATCAAACTGCTTCTTCAGAATAGAATTTTTTCATACATGTTTAGAATTAATAATCGTAAAAAAGCCGCTTAACCCCAATAAAGCGGCTTTTTTTATGGAGTAAAATTCGATTTAAAATTTGTTAAAGAAATTGAAAAATCAAATTCTACATTTCAAATAATAGTATATTTGAAGAATAGCACTAACTACACTATGAAAAGACTTTTACTCTTTACATTACTGCTTCTTGGTTTAAATGGTTTTTCCCAACAACCCACCAAACCTAATGCGGCAGAATTATACAACCAGATACAAAAACTGAACTTTCTTGGATCTGTACTTTACATCGCTGCTCATCCCGATGATGAAAACACAAGGCTTATTGCCTATTTATCCAATGATGTCAAAGCGCGTACAGGCTATTTGTCGCTTACACGCGGCGATGGAGGACAAAACCTTATAGGTTCGGAATTGCGGGAACTACTTGGAGTTATAAGAACACAGGAACTTATAGAAGCCCGAAAAATAGATGGTGGTGAACAGTATTTTTCAAGAGCCAATGATTTTGGTTTTTCGAAAAACCCTGACGAAACATTACAGATTTGGGACAAGGACAAAGTACTGAGCGATGTCGTTTGGGTAATCCGTAACTTCAGACCAGACGTTATTATTAATCGTTTCGATCACCGTTCTCCCGGAACTACTCACGGACATCATACTTCATCAGCAATGTTAAGTGTAGAAGCCTTTGATAAAGTAAATGACGCTGCAGTTTTTCCCAATCAGCTGCAGTTTACTTCAACTTGGCAGCCCAAACGTTTATTTTTCAACACATCATGGTGGTTTTATGGCAGTAAGGAAAAATTTGATGCTGCCGATAAATCAAATTTAAGCAAGCTTCAAATTGGTACATATTATCCACTATTGGGAAAATCCAATCAGGAAATTGCCGCATTAAGCCGCAGCCGTCATCAATCGCAGGGATTCGGTTCAACAGGTACCCGTGGCGAAGAAGATGAATATTTGGAATTCCTGAAAGGAGAAGCCCCAAAAAACAAAAACAATATTTTTGACGGTATCGATACCAGCTGGAATCGCTTAAAAGGCGGTAAAGCTATTGGAGATATATTATTGAATGTTGAGAAAAATTTTGATTTTAAAAACCCTTCTGCCTCTATCCCTGAGTTAGTTAAAGCGTATGATTTAATCCAAAATCTTGAAGACAAACATTGGCAAGAAATCAAAACAAACGAAATCAAAAAGATTATTGCAGGGTGCGCAGGTTTATATCTTGAAGCCACCACAGACACTCAGGAAATAACTCCGGGGAGTACTTTAAAAGTAAAGCTGGAAGCTATCAACAGGAGTCCTGTAAAAATGAATCTAAACACCATTAATACAGTGCCTGAATCGATGAATATTCAATCGGTTACGGCATTGGAAAATAACAAACCTATTACAAAAAATATTGAGTTGCAATTGCCAAACGACGAACCGTACACTAATCCGTATTGGCTTAATGAAAAAGGAAGTATAGGGATGTATACTGTAAACAATCAGCAGGAGATTAGCAAACCCGATGTAATTCGGAATATAAAAGTAACTTTTGTTGTAGAAGTAAACGGCACAGTAATTCCGTTTGAACGCAATGTGGTTTACAAGTACAATGATGATGTAAAAGGTGAAGTATACCAACCACTTGATATTGTTCCGGCAGTTACTTCTTCATTTGGAGAAAAAGTTTACATCTTCAATAATGATCGTGATAAAGTAGTTACAGTTAAAGTAAAAGCAGGAAAAGACAACTGCAACGGTAGTGTAAAACTTGAGGTTCCGCAGGACTGGAAAGTTTCTCCTGCCGGAATACCATTTAGCATTGATAAAAAAGGACAGGAAATCTTAGCGGTGTTCAGTGTTTCTCCTTCCAAAGAAATTAGTGACAGCAGTATAAAGAGCATTGTTACCGTTGACGGACAAACCTTTGGTTTAAATAAAACCGACATCCATTATCCTCATATATACAACCAAATGGTTCTTAAGCCGGCTGAAGCCAAAGCCATTAGATTAAAAATAAAAACCAAAAGCGAGAAGATTGCTTACATCATGGGCGCTGGTGATGAAGTTCCTAAAAGCTTAACACAAATGGGCTACGAGGTAGAAATCATCAAACCTGAAGAAATTACTGCTGAGCGTTTGGCGGGATTTGATGTGGTAATGACCGGAATAAGGGCTTATAATACTATCAATGCTTTAGCATTTAAACAAAATATCCTTTTGGATTTTGTCAAAAACGGTAAAACTATGATTGTGCAATACAATACCACGGATGATTTGGTTACTAAAGATATTGCACCTTATCCGATAAAAATTTCACGAGACAGGGTTACCGAGGAAAATGCTGAAGTCCGCTTTTTGGCACCAAATCATGCTGTATTAAATTATCCTAACAAAATTACGAGTGATGATTTCAAAGGTTGGAAGCAGGAACAGGGACTTTATTATCCTAACGAATGGGACAAAGCCTTCACTCCTATCCTTTCGGCAAACGATAAGGGTGAAACGCCTAAGAACGGTGCTTTGCTTGTTGCACAATACGGCAAAGGAAATTATGTTTATACCGGATTGAGTTTCTTTAGAGAACTTCCGGAAGGAGTTTCAGGAGCTTTCAGATTAATGGCTAATATTATCGCAATTGGAAAATAATATGGAAAGCAAAAAAACTACCGGTTGGAAAAACAGTTATACCTGGGTTTTGGTCATTAATGCCATTTACATCATCATTTTCTTTATCCTAATGCAATTATTCTATTAAGCCATGCAACAACTCGACTGGATTGTCTTATCGGTTACTCTTCTGTTTATTGTTTTTTATGGTGTATATAAAACCAAAGGAAGCAAGAACGTAGAAGATTATATTCTCGGTAATAAAGAAACCCCTTGGTGGACCGTAGGGCTTTCTGTTATGGCAACACAGGCGAGCGCCATTACCTTCCTTTCTACACCTGGTCAGGCTTATCATGACGGAATGGGATTTGTGCAGTTCTATTTTGGATTACCTATTGCGATGGTTGTCATATCCATGACCTTTATTCCTATTTATCATAAACTAAGAGTATTTACTGCTTATGAGTATTTAGAACAACGTTTTGATCTCAAAACACGTTCACTAACCGCTATATTGTTTTTACTTCAACGTGGATTGGGAACCGGATTAACCATATATGCGCCGGCTATTATCCTGTCTTCAATTTTAGGTTGGAACT
>CAMFLD010000334.1 GCA_945957245.1 uncultured Flavobacterium sp.
GCTTTGAATAATATAGATAGTTTAGGAAAACCAATATCCCGATAATGTGTATCCACCAGGCTCCTTTTTCTATCATTTCAACCTGAACTAAATCTAAACCTGAAAATAACGGGTTGATGTATTGTGAAATGACATTTCCGGAATTCATAGCCTGAAATTGCAAATCGGTCGCATTCATAATAAGGAAAAGTGACATCAGTACCATTTCAAAATAAAGAATGGTGTCAGCATCTTTCTTGGGTGCTCCTTTTAAATCAGGACTGGCAAAACGTTTCAGCTTAATGATATTTCTTCTGGCCCAAAACACAATTACGGAAACCAAAACTAAAACAGCCAGTATTTCAAATGAACCTATAAGGAATCCGTAAAAAGAACCTAAGAAGGAAAACGCACGATGGGTTCCAAAAAGACCATCAAAAATGATTTCCAAAACTTCAATATTGATAATGATAAAACCGGCATAAACGATTATATGCAGTAAACCGGCAACAGGTCTTTTTACCATTTTAGATTGTCCTAAGGCAATCATCGCCATGTTTCTCCATCTTTCTGACGGGTTATCATTACGGTCGATATCATGTCCTAAATTGATATTGCGTTTAAGCTTTTTTACGTTTTTAACAAAAAAACCTATTCCCGCTATCAGGATTATGGCAAAAAGTATGTTGTCAATATACATCATAATTTAGGGTTTCTTTTGAGTATTGGTTGTAATAGTATCTGCTGCTGTTGGTGCCTTATAAGGTTTATTCTTTTTACCGAACAGGGAAACGTTTACATAGCGTGTTGGATTCAAACGGAAATCCTGCAAAAGCAGTTCAAGCTCTTTGGTTGACTTGGTCAGATTTTTATACATCGCATCGTCTTTCGCCAATTTACCTAAAGAACCTTTTCCGGCCTGAATGTCAGCCATTATTTTATCTGCACTTGCCAGTGTTTTCTCTAGGTTTTTAACCGTTTTACCAATATTGGCTTTTGATAATGAATCGGAAAGTTTTGCAAAATTTGCTGAAGCTTTGTCTACATTCGACATTGTTGAGCTAAACTTCCCTTTATTTTCAGCCAGCATTTCATTTACATTCTTAGAGGCGACTTTGAATTCCGCTAAAGTGGCATCTAAATTAGCAATACTGCTTTTCAGATTTTCTTTAGTTTTTGCATCCATAACAGAGTTAACATTCTTCAGTAATTCATCTGCCGAAACTACCATTTTCTCCACTTTTTCCTGAAGTGGGGTTAATTTGTCGGCTACCAAAGTTGTCAGTCCCGGTTTAACACTACCCATTAAAGTCATCCCTGATTCTGCCGGAGTTTTATCCTCAAAATTTGGCGTAATCATAATTTGCTTACCGCCAATCAATCCCGGTTCATAGATAGATGCTATACTTGATTTTGAAAATGGAAAATCATTTTTGATTTGAAGTTCTACCTGAATTTTCCCGGAGTTGTCTTCCATCAGTTTGATTTTGCTTACCTTCCCTACTATCAGTCCATTGATGGTTACGGGAGCTGAATTTACCAAACCTTCAACATTATCATACTGAACGTAAAATGTTTTGTAGCTTGAAAGTAAATCTCTTCCTTTTAGGAAACTATAACCCCAGATAAATAATAAAATTGAGGCAATAACTAATATAGCGGTCTTAATTTCTCTAGTAATTTTCAATGGTAAAGATTTTTTTATTTCGTTTAAACAGACCTGCGGTCTAAAGCGGCAAAGTTATAATAATTTATTAAAACTCCTTGTTATTATTGTCTTAATGCTTCCTGTACAGTAACTTTTTTACCATTTTTGAAGGCTATTACAAAAGCAGAAGTGAATCCTTTATTTCTGGCTTCCGCTAATAATTTTTTGGCTTCATCATAACTGGTAGTTTCACCATACATATATTTATAGAGTGTGCCTTCGTTTGAAACTGAAATATTACCAAGCCCCTTAAAATTACTCGGAACCGGATCAAGCTTGGTTCCACTGGCAGAAAGCTGTACTTTGAATGTGGCTACACCATTATTCGCTGGAACTTCAGGTTTAACTTCCGGCTTTTTAATTTCCGGTTTTGCTTCAGGAGTTTTAACCGTTGGTTTTTTAACTACTGTATCTGCTATTTTTACTGGTTCTACTTTCTGTGAAGGTTTCACTGCATCATCATCTCCTGAACCATAATTGTCTTTTTTGTATGACATTATAGCATTAGCAATAGCTTCTGCTATTTCCTGCTGCCCTTGCTCAGAATCAAGTCTTGCTCCTTCTTCCTTATTGGAAATAAAACCCATTTCAATAAGTATTCTCGGCATATAGGCTTTATGCAATACCATGTAAGGAGCCTGTTTTACACCACGGCTTTTTTTACCAACGTTCATGAATTGCTCCTGTACTTTACCTGCTAATGATATACTTGAACTTAGATATTCTTCATTGGTTACAACAGTTCCAATCCAGCTCTCCGGTGACTTAGGATCAAATCCTTCGTACTTTTGTTTGTAGTCTTTCTCAAGAACAACCACGGCATTTTCACGTTTCGCTACCTCAAGATTCGATGCGTTTTTATTTAATCCCATTACATAGGTTTCGCAGCCATTAGCAGCCTGATTAGGATTGGCATTACAATGGATGGATACAAAAATATTGGCATCGGCTCTGTTGGCAATATTGGCACGTTCCACCAAATCAATGAATTGATCTGTTTTACGGGTATAAATTACTTCTACACCTGATTTTTTTTCCAGAATACGGCCTACCTTTAGCACTACGGCTAGCGCTATATTCTTTTCAATATGACCATGATATACGGCTCCATAGTCATGGTCACCATGTCCGGCATCCAGAGCTACTTTGAACTGTTTTGATTGGGAATATGTGGTATTCGAAATAAATGTTAAAGCTGTAAATACTGCTAAAGACAAAAGCTTCGTTTGTTTTATTATCTTCAAAATATCTTAATTTATTATTTTACTGCCGATGTTTTTCCATCTACAACCATTACGATAAAAGCATCTGCAAAACCATGGCTTTTCGCTTCATTGTTGAGCTTTTTGGCTGTATTTAAATCATTGGATTTACCGTAATAATAACGATAAAGGCTATTCTCAAATGTAAATGAGATGTTCTTTAATCCTTTGAACTCTTTTGACTGCAGGTCTTTCTTTTTGGAACTGGCAAAAAGCTGTATTTTATATATGGCTTGCCCCGAATCATTGCTGGCTTCACTATTGGCCATAATAACATCATTGGTTTTTATGATTGTAGAATCAACTGTTTCCTTAGGCTCCGGTTTATATTTTTTTTCAACAATCTGAACATCATCTTCATTGAGCGGTTCATTGAAATACATTTTTTTGTAATGGATGATGGAATTGGCTATCTGCCTTGCCATTTCGGTCTGCCCTTCTTCAGAATTGAGGTATTCGCCCTCTTCTTTATTGGATAAAAAACCAAGTTCAATAAGAACTCCCGGCATAGTGGCCGCATCCAATACCCATAATGGCTGTTGCTTCACACCTCTGGTTTTGCGGTTAAGCTTGTTGGCAAAATTCTGCTGAACGGTTGTGGCCAAATCAATGCTCTGGTAAAGGTTGTTTTCCTGTTTTATTTTTTGTCCAATCAAAATCTCGGGCTTGCTTGGATCAAATCCTTTATAGGTTTTTTTATAATTGTCTTCTAATAGGATAACCGAGTTTTCGCTTTTGGCAACTTCGGTATTCATATTGGTTCTGGAAAGCCCCATAACGAAGGTTTCAGTCCCTTCAGGTTCGAAATTCTTTACCTGTCTCTTATACACATCTGACGCTGCCGACGATATGCAGTGGGTAGGT
>CAMFLD010000335.1 GCA_945957245.1 uncultured Flavobacterium sp.
CACCGGCTCCTACAGTTCCGACCGATTTGTTTATTTCTGAAGTTACAGATGAAAGTGCCGGAGCTTTGACTTATATTGAAATTTATAATGGAACCGGTGCTGCAAAAAACCTTACTAATTACAAGTTAAAAATATATAACAATGGTAATACCTTCACTTCTTGTGATATTCCTTTGTTGGGTATCTTGGCCAATAATGATGTTTTTGTTGTGGCCGTTGGAAGTGTTGTGAATCAGGGAGGAGTCGTCCCCGATATGGTAGTTCCCACTTGTGCCGGAATCAATATCGATGACAATATCCGACTGGCTACAGCAGCGGATGTCGAATTTGATTTATGGGGGAGAACAGACGGAGTAGCCTTTACACCGGCCAATCAACCGGGCTATACTTACAGAAGATTGGCAAATGTTCCACATCCTTCCATGACATGGAATCCTGCTGATTGGACAGCACTGGATCCACAGGATTATACAGATGTTGGTAATTACCAAATGATTATCTATCAGTATAGTTTAAATTCGACTACTTATCAGAACAGTCCAACATTTGCCGGCTTACCGCCAAATACAACTTACAACAATGCCACGATAAGGGATCTTATCTCCGGATGCGTTTCCATACCTATTACAATCACTGTTGATCCGATAGCACCATTAGCAGCTCCAACAGTAAGTCCTCTGACTTATTGCCAAAATGCTGTGGCTTCACCACTGACTGCAACTCCAAGTGCCGGAGGTACGTTAAATTGGTATGGTACTAATGCAGTCGGAGGAGTGGCCTCGGCTACAGCGCCTACACCTTCAACAACAGGTGCAATAGGTTCGGTTATTCATTATTATGTAAGTCAGACTATAGGTGGTTGTGAAAGTCCAAGAGCTGATTTAGCAGTTACAATAGGAAACAATGCGCCAACATCAGCACCATTTCTATTCTGTGATGGAGCCAATACTACAGCAAGTTCTGTAGCCTTTGATTTTAATAATGTTGGGCAAACCAGCTTCACTTATTCCTACTCTATTGAAGGAGGAGCACCTGTAACAGGAACTTTTACATCACCTTCACATTTTGATGTTCCGGTTACTGCACCGGGGCAGGCTGTTACTTTCACTATTACATGGAACGGAGTATGTACACCAAGCCAAACCAGAACTTGTTATGCTACCTGTACCGTAACACCAGTTTTAAGTATTCATAATCCGGCAGCAGTTTGCTCTCCCAATACTGTCGACCTTACAGCTGCAGCTGTAACGGCCGGAAGCACAGGGGGCGGAACTTTAAGCTATTGGACCAATGCGGCAGCTACAGTAGTGTTAGCCAATCCAAATGCTGTAGCAACCAGTGGTACTTATTACATCAAAAGTTCATTAGGAAGCTGTACCGATACAAAACCAGTAACAGTTACTATAAATCCAGCTCCGTCTTTAACAATTACCAATCCACCAGCTGTCTGCTCACCCAATACTGTAGATATTACTGCTGCATCAGTAACAGCAGGAAGTACCGGAGGCGGTACGTTAAGCTATTGGACCAATCCGGGAGCAACTGCAGCTTTAGCTAATCCTAATGCAGTTAATACAAGTGGAACTTATTACATAAAAACTACAACAGCAGGATCTTGTATTGATATTGAGCCGGTTTCGGTAACAATAACAACAACTCCTGCATTGACCATCACTAATCCACCAGCAGTTTGTTCGCCTAATACAGTGGATATTACTGCAGCTTCAGTTACAGCAGGTAGTACAGGTGGAGGAACTTTAAGCTATTGGACCAATGCAGCAGCAACTACTGCTGTGGCTAATCCAACTGCAGTTACAGGAGGAACTTATTACATTAAAAGCAGTGTAGGCGCTTGTTCTGATATAAAACCCGTTGTAGTAACAGTGATTACGACACCTGTACTAAGTATTCACAATCCGGCAGCAGTTTGTTCTCCAAATACGGTTGATCTTACTGCCGCAGCAGTAACAGCAGGAAGTACGGGAGCAGGTACACTAAGTTATTGGACTAATGCAGGAGCTACCACACCATTGGCAAATCCAAATGCCGTAGCTGTAAGTGGGACCTATTATATTAAAAGTACTTCTGGTACCTGTACTGATATTAAGTCGGTTACAGTTACAATCAATACTACTCCGGTTCTAAATATCCATAATCCTGCAGCAGTTTGTTCTCCAAACACAGTTGACCTAACAGCTGCCGCAGTAACTGCTGGAAGTACAGGAGGTGGAGTCTTAAGTTATTGGACAAATGCAGCAGCCACTGCATCATTAGCTAATCCAAATGCGGTGTCTGTTAGTGGTACATATTATATTAAAAGTACTCTTGGCAGCTGTTCTGATATTAAACCGGTAACAGTAACAATAGGAACTACTCCAGTTTTAAATATTACCAATCCGACAGCAGTATGCTCCCCAAATACGGTCGACCTAACAGCAGCAGCAGTAACAGCTGGAAGTACCGGAGGTGGGATTTTAAGTTACTGGACCAATGCAGGAGCAACTAACGCTCTAGCCAACCCTAATGCTGTAGCAACAGGCGGTACTTATTACATTAAAAGTACCGTTGGAACTTGTACGGATATAAAACCGGTTACAGTAACTATAAATCCAACACCATCGTTAACCATCACAAATCCAGCAGCAGTTTGTACTCCAAATACTGTTGATATTACTGTAGCAGCAGTAACAGCCGGAAGCACAGGCGGTGGAACTTTAACTTATTGGACGAATGCAGCCGCTACTACATCCTTGGCAAATCCAAATGCAGTTAATACAAGCGGTACCTATTATATAAAGAGTACTTTAGGCTCATGTTTCGATATCAAACTGGTTACAGTTACTATTAATACTACTCCCGTCTTAAATATTACCAATCCGGCATCAGTTTGTTCCCCAAATTCAGTTGATCTTACTTCAGCATTAGTTACAGCCGGAAGTACCGGAGGCGGAACTTTAAGTTATTGGAATAATGCCGCTGCTACAAGTTCATTGGCTAATCCTAATGCTGTGACAACAAGCGGCACCTATTATATAAAAAGTACACTTGGTTCCTGTTCCGATATCAAACCGGTTGTTGTTACTATAAATACTACTCCGGGCTTGAGTATTACCAATCCGCCAACGGTATGTAAACCAAATACTGCCGATCTTACTGCCCCAGCTGTTACAGCCGGAAGTACTGGAGGAGGTACTCTAAGCTATTGGACTAATGCAACAGCGACGACTTCATTAGCTAATCCTAATGCAGTTTCAGTAAGCGGTACTTATTATATCAAAAGCACTTTAGGTTCTTGTTTCGATATCAAGCCAGTTGTAGTCACAATCACGGACCCTAATTTGGTAATTACCAACCCACCTGCTGTATGTTCTCCGGCTACAGTAGACCTCACAGCTCCTGCAGTAACAGTGGGAAGTGCTACAGGAGGTGTACTGAGTTATTGGACTGATGCAGCAGCGACATTACCGTTGGCTAATCCAAATGCAGTTGCAGTCGGAGGAACCTACTATATTAAGAATACTATAGGATCATGTTTTGATATTAAACCAGTAGTGGTAAGCGTCAATGCTAATTTCAATATTACCATTCCAGCGCCACTACAGAGATGTGATCCCAATAATGATGGTTTTGAAACCTTCGATTTGACGCAAACTATCAATACCATAACAGGAGGAAATCCGAATTATACCGTTACCTTCCACGAAACGCAGTCAGATGCTTTAGTCATGGGTACAACAATACCAAATCCTGCTAACTATGATACCATCAATCCATGGACACAGACTATATATATC
>CAMFLD010000336.1 GCA_945957245.1 uncultured Flavobacterium sp.
GGGGTAAAAATCATTAAACAACGTAACAGAAATTAAATTTTAAGAGCCATGAGAAAAATATTTTATTTATTATTAGTATTTGCGTTCGCAGCTAATGCACAGCAAGCTCCGGTGCATTACCCTACTCCTGCTACTGTTTGGGATTTTACCAAGTATGGCAATACGCCTGTTAGTGAATATAAAGGATTAGTTAATCTGAATATACCACTATACAAGATTACTGTTGATAATGTGTCCTTACCCTTGGATATGAATTATTATACCGGAGGAATACGGGTTTCAGAGGAGGCAGGATTAATTGGACTGGGGTGGACTGTTAACACCTCTATCCCCATGATCGTGCAACAGATTAAAGATAAAAATGACTATAATTTCACCACCAGTTTTCAGCAATTACCTCCTTACCAAGGGGGACCTATTTTACCTATGAGTGAAATGTGTCAAAACCCTTATGGCCAATTTTTAGGATGGGGATCAGAGTGGCCGCCAAGTTCTTCCGCTTTTCAAACTCTTCCTGAGATTCCGGCTGATATTCCATACTTCAGGTTTGTAGCAATGAGTAAAGTTATTGATTATAACGGGTATTATAACATTAATAATGATAAGTATAAAGAAATGTTTGAACCTACAAATACGATGATTGATACTGAACCGGATATATTTACTGTGAATATTGACGGCAGACAAATAAAATTCTGCAGACCTCAGATACAAACGCAAAGTGTCAGTTCGACTGCCTTGGTATCCATGCCTATGGTGGTACTTGACGGAGCAGGTTATACGGTTAATATGCTCCCAAGTACCAACTCACAAAACGGACTGACAATAGGCGGTATCGTTGTAAACTGTCCTAACGGCAGTAGATATACCTTTACGGTTGTTGAAAAAGCAAATGCGGGAGCAGGAGATTTTACCAGTATAAATTACAAATTATCGGAGATTAAAACCTACACGGGTAAAACTATCAATTTTAATTACTCCCCTATGATATGGGTAGGTGAACCAGACAAGATTGATGCCAGATATGTGAGAAGAAATGGTCTGACACAAACAGACAATCAGAGCAGTAGTGCAGCTGGTACAAAACTAACCTCTACTGACGGTTTAAGTCCGGCTTATTGCGGTTCCTTTAATGTAAATGAAGTTGATTTATATTGTGAGGTTCCTTCACATGTTTATTATCAGTATTATTTTTTAGAATCTATTACCACTCCTGCGGAAACCATTCTTTTCTCTTCGAGTAGCAGGCAGGATAATCCAACCATGAAAAAACTGGATAATGTTCAAATCAAAAATTTATTTTCTCAAAAGGTTAAACAATTTAATTTTGATTATGATTACTTTGCGAGTGATGATAATGGTACCAAAAGATTAAAGTTATTATCTCTTACCGAAGAAGGCAGTGAACCTTACACTTTTGAATATAATGCTACGCAACTGCCTAAGAAAAATTCTTATTCCATTGATTATTGGGGATTTTATAATGGTCATCCCAACACCAGTTTTAAGCCCGATTTAACGGAACTTGGTTACCCTCAATTTACTGAAAATGTAATTAATGATTTCAAAAGCAATATCGATTACACCAAAGCCTGTTCATTAGAAAAAATAACTTACCCGACAAAAGGTTATACTGTTTTTGAATATGAATCGCATTTCTTTGATAATCTGGCACTGGACGGTTCGGCAGTAACTCCGATTAATTATGGAGGTGGTTTACGCATAAAAAGTGTAACCGATTATAATTTTGACAATCAGGTTATCAGTAAAAAGAGCTATAGCTATTTTGGTGGTAAATGCATTAACAAAAGAGTCATGACCAAAGGGAGTACAGAAGTTGTAGGATATGGCACTCAAAGTGTGTTGGTTGTTTCTACTCCTGTTATAATTGCCAGCATTAACAATTTTATCAACCAGAGTACCAATTCAGCCGGAGACTATATTGGTTATGACAGGGTAGTAATAAAACAGGAAGGGAATTCCAGTATTGGAACTACAGAGAAAAAGTTTACCAATAATGAGAACCGTTCTATAAACCCTAATCTGACCTATTATACCACAACTATGAATTATACAGATAGCAATGATATTGAAAACGGAAATGTAATTGAAGAAAATATCTATAATGATTTAAATCAACTCCAGCTAAAAAAGACCTCTTCTTATATCAACAGGAACTATAATGCAGGATATGGTATGTCAAAACAATCCAGTGGTACCAGGATTTACGACAAATCCGATGCGAATCATGCTGAAGTACTCTACTATCCGGTTACATTGGCTACTTTTTATCCCATAAATGATAAAAAAAGTTATTTGTCAAGCGAAGTAACTACTGAGTATTTTGGTGAAAATTCCAAAACTATAACTAAAAATTATGATATAAATCCTAATGGTAAAATTGTAGATGAAACAGCTCAGGAAGATGCGGCCATTTTTCAAAACAGGAACATTACCATTGAGCATACTACATGGAATGGTGAACTTCCCTTGATTAAAACAAAAAAGGTAAATAACATACTCACCGAAACTCAAAATTTTACCTATGAAGGTATTAATAATTACATAAGATTAAAAGAAGTTGAAGTTTTTCCTTTTGGCAATACTAATTTGAGTAATAAGAAAATGTATTATGATATTTATGACAGTGCCAGTAACATCAATCAATACCATTCTGAAAACGGGATGTATACCTGTGTGGTATGGGGTTATAATAAGACGCTTCCTATTGCCAAAATTGAAAATGCAAAATATGCCAATATTCAGCAATACTGTACTGCTATAGTGACGGCCTCTAATACCAATGATGAAAATGGACTGCTTACTGCTCTGCAAACTTTCAGAAATACAATAAATACACAATTTCCGGAATCATTTGTGACTACCTATACCCATATTCCATTAGTGGGTATAAGTACCATTACGGATGCGAAAGGAAACAAAGCCAACTTTTTCTATGACAGTTTTGGAAAATTGATTATGGTCAAACAGGATGGTGATACTATAAATGAATATGAATATAATTATAAACCTCAAAACTAATACAGCCATGAAAAAGATATTCTTATCCCTTGTCTTGCTCCCATTTGTAATGGCTGGACAATCCCATTCTGAAAATTATATTAAAACCACGACTTATAAAAAGAACAATGTAGCTTTAACATCCGACCCTGATGTTGCTGATGCTGCGGTTAGTATCACTTACTATGACGGCCTCGGCAGGCCTATTCAGCAGATAGCCCACAAACAGTCGGCTTCAGGAAAAGATATAGTAACTCATATTGAATATGATGAATTTGGCAGACAGGTAATTAATTACCTACCTTTTATTCCTTCTTCGTCTCCTTCATTGGATTTAAAAGATAATGAAACCCTCAATTTTTACAGTAATAATAATATTTCGCTTACCGGAAATCCTAATTTTGCGGTTACAGATACTCCGTTCAGTCAGAAGGAGTATGAAAATTCACCTTTGAACCGTATTTCCAGACAATCGGCTCCCGGAAATGACTGGAAGATGGGCAGCGGTCATGAAGTTAAATTTGTTTATCAGTTAAACAGTTCCAACGAGGTTATTAATTTCGGCGTAGCTAATGAAGGCGGTTTGATACATTATGGTTATTACAAACCTAATCTGATTTATAAGACCATTACCAGAAATGAGAACTGGCAGGAATCTGATGGTAATAACAATACTACCCACGAGTTTAAGGATAATTTCGGAAGAGTTATTCTAAGAAGATTTTTTAATGGTGGCGAGCCTTATGATACTTACTATG
>CAMFLD010000337.1 GCA_945957245.1 uncultured Flavobacterium sp.
GTGTTGCATGTGCAAAAGTACAATTCCCGATTGAAAATAAAAAAACTGTTTATCAAAAAGGCAAACAGTTTTTTTATAAAAATAAATCTGGGAAAACTATTCCCTGTTTTTATAACTTATCAAATTATATGTTTCCCTTTCAGCTCCATCATCAGATTTAACAAATAAAGCGAACCCTCCATTATTTATTGTTAAGTTACCTCCATTAGTCAGACCAAATGGATTATTCATGTTACCTAAATAAATATTTTTAGTTTCAGTAAATTTAATTTCCCCTTGATCTGCTCTTATGCATATTAGTTCTCCTGCAGAAACTAGCGATATAATTTCATCAATTGTTTTTACATCTTTTTTTTCATTTAACAAATAAATAAGTTTAGCATTTTCAGTATGTATAGCACTTCCCGAAACTTCTGCAACATTATTAACATTTATAGTTTTTTTAATTCCATAAGAATACCTAAGTTCATCACCATCATAAGGAGCATATGTTGGATCATTATCATTTTCAGTAAAATCATAAAAAGAATTACCAAATGTATTTGCTCCTAAATTTTCATACAAAACGCCTGTGTCGGGATTTGATTCTAATCTTATAAAATTAGTTTTTTCAGTCACTCCATGATTGGAAGACAGATTGTTTAGAACATTTATTTGGGAATTGGAATACACTATAACACTGCCAGAACCATTTTTCCAAATTTCTTCATCCCCAAATCGACCTGCTGCTCTACCAAATAAATTATTCATAATATTAATTCCTTTAGATTTTTTATAAGTTCCTTTAACCGTAATTGCTCTTTCAAAATTTTCGAACCAACATCCATTAATATTAATTTCTGTACTGGACTCAATGTAAAAACCATGCACACCATGCTGAAATGTACATGTATTAAAATTGATAATAGATGGTGCAGCTATGTCTTCATCTTTAACTACTCCAATATATACATTACTTCCTGAAACCGTGTAATTTGGCTGGTCTTGTCTTTCTCCGCCTCCAAACAAATGCGGTCCACCATCAAATCTACAGTTATTAAAAGAGAACTGTCCATTAATACCGCATATTGATAATGCATGATGTTCGTTTGGATTTACAATATTTCCAACACTTTCTATATAAACACTTTCAAAAACAATAAACTGATTAACTTTTTTATATTCAATGTTGCCTAATTCAGTCCCGCTACCTCCTCTAAAAAACATTGAGTCTCCTTTAAATCTTATTATATTAATATTTTTAAAACTTGAATCCCACAATCCAGCTGCATCATCACCAACTCTTATTCCATCAATATAGAAACAAGGTTTGAAGTATTTTGCTGTTTCATATCCAACGAAGCTAATGTTAGATACATGAACATCTCTTACGACTCCTTTAGCAATAACAATTAAAGGTTCATCATTATCACTATCGATCGTTGGACTTATTGAGGTTAGCTCTTTTGAGCTACCCTCCAAAGTTACACCAGATTTTAAAACGAGCTGCTTAACTCGATAACTACCATTTGGCAGAAAAACAACATTAGTTCTATTATATCCATATGGTCTCATATTAACGTCATTTATGCTTTTTGCTGCATAGTCTATTGCTTTTTGTATCTTTTGAGTATCATCTTGACTATTTCCAGACGCCCCATAGAATCTAACATCAATTTTATCATTAAATTGTCTTACCCAAATACCTAATGTGTCTTGACTATGTTCATTACAATTTGAAGAAACAAAAATCCCATCATCATCTGATGGATAAAGATTTGCTGGTATTGGAAGTGATGAATATACATATGGAGCTGCCATATCACTTTTCTTTTTATAAATAAACACCCCACCTCCTCCATCAGATGGAGAGCTATATCCCTTAACATAAACTGTAATATCTGACAATGAATCGGTGTCAAAACAATAATTCCTTAACTCTTGTATATTATTTACTGTATTCATATAATCTGCTGAAGTTACAGTTGATATACTTTGGGCGTATAATGCATATGGTACACTCATTAGCTGATTGGTGCCAACCAAAACATAATTAGTTCCGGTCCCTTCTTTTGAAGAGTCCATTTCAACCTTTATGAATTTACTATTAATTCCCCATTTGATTTTTGAGAATATATAGGTTTCAGACTCTCCTTTTGCAGCTTCCTTATTTTTTTCAGGTGTCCCCTGACCTATATTTAAGCTATATAGCCCGTTCCCATCAGGTTGAACACCCTTATGTGTTTCAGCATAAACAACGGCTCCTTTATCAGAATTGTCAAGAATGCTGATTTTTAAGGAAATTGGAGTTTTAATTGGCATTCCCTTGCTGTCATAAGCTACAGCCTGATAGCTCATTCCCTGTGGCACTTGCGCAAATAAAGAAATAGAGAAAAAATAAAACGATAGTACTAAAAATATCTTTTTCATAAGAGTTAGTCTTTAATTATTTTAAATGTTTTGGCGTTATCATTATCAAGCTTTAAAGTATAAAAGCCTTGTTTTAGGAATGATAAATCGACCGAATTGTTTTCAAGTCTGTTCGAGTAAATAGCTTTGCCATTCATATCGGAAACCTCTATGAATTTTATTTCGGATTTATCCAAAGTTTCAATAGTAATGATATTAGTTACCGGATTAGGAAACACTTTAATGTTGTTAATTTTTTCTTCCTTTTCCTTAGCTTGCTTATCGGAATTCTGAGGAGGAAGTACATAGATTTTTCCAACAACATAGGAAATAGCATTGTTCGAAAAAGTTCCTGAATGTACAGGAGAAACCTTGAGGTTGTTGTTTTGTGAAAAAATCAAGCAGGGGAAAAGTAAACTTGCAATTATTAATAGTGTTTTTTTCATAAAGGAAGATTTAATAGTTAAACTACGCAATATACACTTTTTCTGATGTTTATTTAATATTATTAATCATTATCTTTCTGTTAATCAATTATTAAAATTAAAAGGCATCCTAAATAGGATGCCTTTTAATAAAAGATTTCAAACATATTACTTCTGCTTAAACGCTTTTTCTCCCGGGAAATAAGCTGTATCAGCTAATTCTTCCTCAATTCTTAATAACTGATTGTATTTTGCCATACGGTCAGAGCGTGATGCGGAACCGGTTTTGATTTGGCCGCAGTTTAAAGCAACTGCTAAGTCGGCTATGGTATTGTCTTCGGTTTCGCCCGAACGGTGTGACATTACTGAAGTATATCCTGCGTTGTGAGCCATATTAACAGCTGCTATAGTTTCGGTTAAAGTTCCGATTTGATTTACTTTTACCAGGATTGAGTTAGCGATTCCTTTTTCGATTCCGGTAGAAAGGCGTTCTACATTGGTTACAAATAAATCATCACCTACCAACTGTACTTTGTCCCCAACTAATTCAGTTAGATATTTCCATCCATCCCAGTCGTCTTCGTACATTCCGTCTTCGATAGAAACTATGGGGTATTGTTTTGTTAATTCAGCCAAATACTCTGCCTGCTCTTTTGAAGTTCTTACTTTTCCGGCAGCACCTTCAAATTTGGTATAATCGTATTTCCCGTCTTTATAAAATTCAGAAGCAGCACAGTCTAAAGCAATCTTAACTTCTTCTCCGAATTTGTATCCTGCATTTTCTACTGCTTTTTTAATAGTATCTAAGGCATCTTCTGTTCCACCAGCCAAGTTTGGAGCAAATCCTCCTTCATCACCTACTGCTGTAGAAAGGTTGCGGTCTGTCTCTTATACACATCTGACGCTGCCGACGATATGCAGTGTGTAGAT
>CAMFLD010000338.1 GCA_945957245.1 uncultured Flavobacterium sp.
TTTTTGGATAACGAAAATTACTGCATGATATATGATGTGCGCCCAAAAGCCTGTCGAGAGTTTCCACATACCGACAGAAAAAAATTCCAACAGATTGCTGACCTAACTCTGAAAAACGTTGCAATTTGCCCTGCGGCTTACAATATTGTAGAGGAAATGAAAAAGAAACTACCGCTATAATTGACTAAGACCAACCAAATTTTCAAGAGCAATTCCAACAAACACCCAATTCCCGGCATTTACTCATAAATCAAATACTTTTTACGCATTACCATAAAGTCAGAAAGACCTTTTTTCCAGGACTTTCTGATTTCAGCTTCCGGTATGCCGGCTTCAATCTGTTGTTGTAGTTTTTTGGTTCCTGCTAATTTGGTAAAGAATGATATAAAGAACTTTGATTTGTCAGCGGTTTCATTATAGGCCTTTATCAACCATTTTAATTCCAAACGCTTCACTCTTGGAATCTGACTTAAATCTTCACCATAACATAATTTCCCTTTCAAAGGAGGTTCCTTGGCACCTTCATTAGGCATGGGAGTAAAACTGAATCCGGTATTAGGCAAATCCGGTGAGCCATAAACCTGAAACTGTTTATTCGTTCCGCGTCCCAAGCTTACGTTCGTACCTTCAAAAAAGCAAAGGCTGGCATACAAATTAATCGCCTGGTCATTCGGTAAGTTTGGCGAAGGCCTAACAGGCAGGCTATAAGGCATGTCATGTTTGTAATTCAAACATGGAATAACTTTCAAATTGCATTGAACTCCATTTTTCATCCACTTTTCTCCGTTTATCATCTGGCCATATTCGCCAATGGTCATTCCATGAAGTGTCGGAATCGGATGCATCCCAATAAAGCTGCTGAATTCTTTTTCAAGAATTGGCCCGTCAACAATACTTCCGTTCGGGTTTGGTCTGTCTAAAATAATAAGCGGAATATTGTTTTCGGCACAGGCTTCCATAACATAATGAAGCGAGGAAATATAAGTATAGAAACGAGCCCCAACATCCTGAAGATCGAAAACCAAAACATCAAGTCCGGCTAATTGTTCCGGTTTAGGTTTTTTGTTGTCGCCATAAAGAGAGATTATTGGCAAACCAGTCTTGGTGTCTTTACCGTCAACAACGTGTTCGCCTGCATCAGCAGTACCCCGGAAACCATGTTCAGGAGCAAAGATTTTTTGAAGGTTTATTTTTTGTAGCAAAAAATAATCAACGACCGAGATATAATGTTCAGCACCCTCATATTCTCCAATGTATTCGCCTTTATCATTTTTGATACCTCCTGTTTCTCCGGCAATTTTTATTATTCCGGTTTGGTTTGTCACAATCCCAACTTTCTTCCCTTTTAACAAAGGCATGTAAGCAGCTGTGTTTTCAGCACCGGTTACTATTTCTGGTGCCTGTGTTCCACTATCTGCATGCTGTGCCTGAACTTCTTGCATCTTGTCTCTTGCTTCTTGCTTCTTAACGGAAGTTCCACAGGCGAGCATTAGCAAAACCGAGAATAAAACTGTATTTTTGAACACCAAATTTGAATTCATACCATTGAAATTAGAATATTTTATAGCAAAAAGACTCATTACTGCTAAAGGCAATAAAAGTAGCATATCTGCGCCAATAATAAAAATTGCCATTACAGCCATCGCATTAGGGATGATAATGATGATAATTTCAATAGCAACCGGTATAGGTCTTCAACAAAAAATACGCCAAAAAGTTGCAGCCTTCAATGGGCATATTATTATATCAGGCTATAACGACAATAATTCAGATGTAAGCACTGTTCCCATTTCAATAAAACAGGATTTTTATCCTAACTTCAAAAATGTCTCTGGTATCAGTCACGTTCAGGCCGTTGCCAGCAAAGCAGGTATGATACGTACTGAAAATGCATTTGAAGGTATCATTTTCAAAGGAGTCGGAAAAGATTACCAATCAGATAACATTAAAGAATATATCGTTCAGGGGCGCCTCCCTAATTTTAAATCAACGCTCAATGAGGAAGTCATTATTTCCCAATATTTATGCAACCGCCTCGGATTGAAACTCGGGGACAAGTTCGTAACCTATTTCATGAAAGAAGACAGTGAGGGCTATAACCTAAGAAACTTTAAGATTGTAGGAATTTACAATTCCGGTTTTCAGGAATTCGATGCGAACTATGTGATAGGAGATATTCGTCACATCCAAAGAATCAATAAATGGAAGTCGGATCAAATTGGCTCCTTCGAAGTCTTTATTGATGACTTCTCCCAAATCCAGACCAAAGGTCAGCAGGTTTATGAAGAAACATCATCAACTCTCGATACCCAAACCATAGTAGAACGTTACTATTATATTTTCGAATGGCTCAAACTCTTCGATTTTAATATCATCGTAATATTAATAGTAATGATTGCTGTTTCGACCATTAATATGGTAGTTGCTCTTTTGGTTCTTATTCTGGAAAGAACTCAAATGATAGGAATATTAAAATCTGTCGGAGCTAACAACTGGTCCATTCGAAAAATATTCCTCTATAATGCTGCTTATCTAATAGCCCGTGGATTATTATGGGGAAATGCTATTGGAATAGGAATGCTGTTGATTCAGAAATACTTCGGAGTTATCAAACTCAATCCCGAAAGCTATTATGTAAATGTAGCTCCTGTAGATATCAATTTGTTCTACATACTACTTCTTAATATAGGTACAGTAGTAATCTGTCTTTTGGTACTATTGATACCTTCTTTCATTATTACAAAGATTACACCTTCCAAATCAATTAGGTTTGAATAATTAGCAGCACAGCTAAAAAGGTTTTTACGAAGCTGTTTCCCGCTGTCCGGGCTACATGGTAGCCTTCTCCCATCGGGGCTGTTGTTGGGGTTTGTTTGTTTTTTAAGCAATGCTTCCAAAGTAAGCTGTTAGTAAAATGCGTAATATCAGCGTATTAAAAAAAAATCAGAAAAAAGGCTGAAAAAGATTTGGAATGGGAGGAAATAGTTTTTTATATTTGCACCCCGCAAACGAGATAAATCTACAGGGTTTGGGAGTTTGAGAAAGGGGAGCGTTCTTTAAGAAACTGAAAAAGTGTTGATTAGAAATAAAAATAAAAAATATTTCAAAAAATGCTTGCAGGGTTAAAAAAGATGCTTACTTTTGCACCCGCTAACCGAGACAGGGGATATGATGCTAACGAAAAAATAGTGTTGTTCCGAAAGTGAGGGAGGCGGAAAAATAAAAGAAGACACGTTCATAGACATATTGGATTGACAGCCGTCTCGTTTGATAAAAACGGGACAATAAAAAAGAGAGTAAGAGAATCGTAAGATTTGAAAAAAGACTAGCCTTTGTCTATACAACAGTTTCGTTTCGTTGCGTGCAACGGGACGGGACAGACAATATACGATGAAGAGTTTGATCCTGGCTCAGGATGAACGCTAGCGGCAGGCCTAACACATGCAAGTCGAGGGGTAAGGTAGCAATACCTGAGACCGGCGCACGGGTGCGTAACGCGTATGCAACCTACCTTTTACAGGGGAATAGCCCAGAGAAATTTGGATTAATGCCCCATGGTATATCGAGTTGGCATCAACATGATATTAAAGTTCCAACGGTAAAAGATGGGCATGCGTCCTATTAGCTAGATGGTAAGGTAACGGCTTACCATGGCTACGATAGGTAGGGGTCCTGAGAGGGAGATCCCCCACACTGGTACTGAGACACGGACCAGA